>NZ_LZMI01000016.1:0-11570 GCF_001665475.1 Gordonia sp. 852002-51296_SCH5728562-b
GGCCCTGAGTTCATCTCAGAAGCCCTGCAGGCGTTCTGTGCAGGGTCGGTCGGGATCTCCTACATTCCGCCCGGCACACCGTGGAACAACGGGTTCATCGAGTCGTTCAACAACCGGTTGCGCGACGAGTGCTTGAACCGCAACTGCTGGCCCACCCTGTTGGAGGCCCGTGTGGTCATCGGCGACTTCAAGGCCGACCACAACCACCGACACCGGCATTCGGCACTGGGCTACCGGACCCCGGCCGAGTACGCTGCCGGATGCACCCACCAGCATCACCCCGTGGGCTGCGAGATCGACTGACGATCACAACAAGGAACTGGCTCTAGAACTGCCTGGACCGGTTATCGGGGACCTGCCACAGGAACGTTCGGATCGTGTATCGCGTTGTCGGACCTGTTGCGATCCACTGGTCGACGTCGTGTTGCGTGCAGGTCTCGATCGTGCGTCCGTAGGTGGACCTCAGCCAGCTCAGGAACTTGACGGTCTCGGTGATCTCTTGTTTGGCCGATCGCACCGATGGCTGGGTATCGCCGCCGGCATCGGCGATTGCGCGAATCCGCCGCAGATGGTGCCACGTCGCGAAGTGGCGAGCGGGCCGGGCAACCTCGGTCGGCAGGTCGATCAGCTTGTCATCGATCCATTGTTCGAAGCGTGGCAGCCACCGGTCTCGGGGAGGCAGTAGGCCGTGGTATTCCATCAATGTCCGCAGATGTTCTGCTGCCCGACTGGGTAGGGCGTCTAGGCCTTCGTGCGTGGCGGCGATGGCGCCGGTTCCTAGCCCCTTGAGCAGTTCCTGGACTTTCGGTGACCGCTTCCAGATCATCGTCGACTCGGGTCGCTTAGCGGCGCATAGCGCGTCGACGAGGCCGCTGAGGATTGGGTCGGACGGCGGCCCGCCCATGATCTCGTGTAGGTCGTCCCGGACGGCGCAGCGAGCGCATATCGTCCCGCGGTGGTGACCGGACTCCTCGCCGCAGCGGCTGCATCGAAAGTCGTCGACGATACCTGCGCACGGCCCGCACACCGGGGTGCCGTCGGGCAGGGGTGGTCCAGGTAGAAGTCGTTCGACGCCGCATACCGGGCATGTTCCGTGAGTGTGGATCGCGGTGAACCAGCAGGTGAAGCAGATTCGGCCTTCGGGCCAGTGTGCCTGCGTCCGGGTGGTCGATCTGCCGCACCGGTCGCAGACCCACGCTCCACTCGCCTGTCGCGGTCGGCCGCGTACTGGCCGATAGGGGACTAGGCCGTCAGGTTCCATCCTGTCTTCACCTCATTGCGTGGTGCTACTCGTCGAGGATGTTCGCGCGCCGCGGACGCACAGCGCGGTCCAGCCGCATGACGTTCGGGCCGGCATTGGCCGCTCGGTGGTGCTCGCGAGCATTGACGGCGGTGACTGTGAGAAGCGCGTCGGGGCCGCACCCGAAGATGTCGCACAACGCCGACATCAACTGCAGCGACACCCGCTCAGGTCGCTGGTTGACCAGCCGATACACCTGGGGACGGGACAACGAGATGTCCCGTTCTGCGAGCAAGGGGATCAAGTCCGTGGTCGTGTTCATTCCGCGCGCAGCCATCAACTCCGCCAGCCGCCACGTGTAATCGACCTTGCGTTTCATTCGGCAGTTCCCTTCGTCGTGCTGTCCAACGCTTCTTTCACGGTCCGGTCCAACACCGATCTCAATGTCGACCGACGAAATTCGTCAGATGTGAACTGATAGATTCCCGTCGTCGAGGCGTGTTCGTGCCCCATCTGGTCCTGCACGAACCTGGGATCCCAGCCATCCTCGAGTAAATGCGTGGCGTACGACCGCCGAAACGAATGCAGATCGACGCCGTCGGGGATACCCAGATCAACACAGTAGCGGCGTACACGACGAAGAAGAGTCGACCCCACCACCAGCCCGCCTCGTTCGCTGGAGAACAGATCAAGACTGTCGGGATCACCTCGGCCGTTGGCGATCCAGTCCTCGATGATCGGAGGCGTCCACCGCCACACCGTCAACACCGAACGGGGTTTCGGAGGTGACCCGCGGAACGCCTTCCCGTACCGGACCTTGCACACGCCGAACTTCCCGAACTCGCGAGCGTGGGGATTGCGGGCGAAGTCCACCAATTGCAGGTGCGTGAGCTCGTTAAACCGCAAGCCGTAGGCGTAGGCGACCTTCATCATCGCGGCGTCCCGGTAGGCCGCCTGCCAGCCCTTCCTGCTGGTCGCACCGATCCGAGCTACCTCATCGTCGGCGTACTCGAACAAGGCTTGAAGCTCGTCCTTGGTGTAAGGGCGCTTGCTCGCCCGCCCGTCGTACTCCTGGACGTGGCTCGCGGTGTTCCAGGCGGAAAAAACCTGGGCCGGGTACGCGTCGAACAGCTGCTCACAGACGCGGTCCCACCCGTAGTCAGGGTTGCTGATGTAGGAACAGAATGCCCGCAGTGTGCCGTGGTAGCCGCGCAACGTCGAGTGCATCACATGACGAACCGACCGAAGATCGGCGGAAAACTCCTCAACCATCGCCGGTGTCCAGTTCCACGGCTCCTCGTTCGAATGCTCGATGAACCTCTGCACGCAGCGCACTCGCCGATCGATTGTCGAGAACTGCAAGTTCCTGGACAGCTGCTGGTTCCGCCACCCGTCGAGCATCAGCTCGACGACACGCTCCTCCGGCCGCAGAAGCGGCACAGATTCAACCAGATGTACTCGGCCAACCTCATCGATTCGCATCGGAACCTCCACCAGAAACGGTTTCATCTGATGATTCAATGATGCATCCAATGAGACGGCAGGTCAATACCCGCAGGTCAAAATGACAACGAAATCGATCAAGACCGGGCAACTGCCCACGCGACTCATGGGGTCTCGCCGGAAGGCGGCTGGCCTAACCGGTACGTATCCGCTGGTCCCGACGCCATAGAATGAACGAAGCGCCCGGGCATGGGGGAGCCGCAGTGATTCATCTGTTGCAATACGCAGGGTTCTACATTACATAATGTTTCTTATCGGCATACAAACGACAAGCGCCGATCGCCGAGGTTGGCGACGACTGTAAATGATCGCCGAGATTGGCGAAATGTCACCGACTTGGCGAAATTGCCGGCTGTTTTGTCGTCGTTTGACAAGAACTTGGGGCCTGACTCAGCTTCGATTGCGATGTGCTTAATACAGCTCTTTGTGTGCTTGGCGTGAGATGTGCTGTCCGCGTGCGTGTTCGGAGCTTACTACGCTCAGATGCGGGTCTGAGGTGCTACCCGACTCTAGGGCTCCGAAACGTCACAGTGACGTAACTAGCTCTGCCCGTTGTGTTGTGACGCGGGATGAGCGAACTACTCGCCAGATATTGGTCTTGCTGGTTCAGCGCGCTCTCTGGATGGGTGAGCGATTGCGGGATAGCGAACGAGCACCCATTCTAGGTGGCTCAGCTGATGTCGTACCGCGGTCCATTTTTCGCCCCGGACATGTGGATCCTTCAGAACGGCGAGAAGGTGTGTCTGTTCGGCCAGTAGCTGGCGCCTCCAGTGACCGTAGCGTTGGCTGCAGTACCGGCTGCAGAAGCAGTCACTTCTCCCGCGGGTGTGTGGCTTGAGAAGGCATGAATTCATGCATTCTGGATTCATGCATCTCATGGAAGTTGGATAGTGAGGCGAACTATCGCCGACGCGCGATAGCGATCGCGGACGGCCGATCTGATTCAGTGCCATGGCAACCTAGAAGGTGGAGCACGACTAGGTCAACTGAAAATGAATCCATCATCTACTGTGACGAGAGTGATTCAGGTGACGCAGTATGCAAAGTGTGTGTGGAATGTCTAGCTGTACGAGTGAGTTTACTGCTTCAACGGTTGGCACGCCCATAAAAAGAGCTAGAAGAATGGAAGAATCATCCTTCGCATCACGACTAGACTGATGCTATTGCAGTAGACCATCGACTGTGATTTGGCAGTCGTTCGACTGCCTAGCCGGCAGTCGCGGCTAAATTGTCAGCTCTCACGCAGGAGGTGCGCACGCCACCTATAAAAACGCCGCCCCAGCTTTTCGCTGAGGCGGCGCCATAGAAACTCTGATGCTGGGGATTGGCGTCCTTGCCAGCGTCGTTCCGCTTTTCCACGGTACACCAAGACACCGCGTTGATGCCACGTGTCCGCTCACCGTGGACCACTTACCTGGGAGCCTATATGCTGGCGCCTCTGTGTTCTACTCCACTGCCGTCTCGATCCGCCCCGAATGGTCCTCACAAGGACGTGACTGTGTCGTGGACCGATAGCCTCGGGCAGGTACATCGCCGTGCAGCGAATCGCCATGTACGCCATCAAGTTCCTTCGGAGGTTCAGATGGCGACGCGTCACCTGAACCCTGCATTGTTCGACAATGCGGGTGATGCTTTCCGGGTCGCGACACCGTTGTCCGATGCGCTGCTGATTTGTGATCGAGATCCCGAGCTGACCGAGCTTGCGGCGTGCTGCGTTACTTTCGAGTCCGATCAAAGTGTGTATGTTGCTCCTCTCTTCGCACGCTCTTGGGTAGGCAATTACTACGTCATCGGGGTTGGTAACTCACCGATACCCCCGTTCGTGAGGGATGTTTGCCTCGATATCGGCTGGCACGCGACATCTGTCGTCGTCCCGGCGAGGATCGAACTGCTCAACCTGCGGCGCTTGGAATGCGACCGGTATGGATGGGTGTCTTACGGTTGCGAGTCCACGCTGGAACGCCTCTTGGACGTGGCATCCCTAGGCCTGATGTCGATCGGTGCTCTGTGTTTGCGGGTCGACGAAAGACATCCTGAGCATGTGGAACCGCTGGTGAACTACGCGCTGTGGCACCGACTGCTGTCGGCGGATTGGACGCGGCCGATCACACTCCAGACACGAGTGACGTTATCGCCTGCGGTGGATGCGTTGTACGAACGCGTTCGGCCGGAGGCTAACGGCTGAGCGTGTCCGCAAACCGCCGTCTGGCCCAGTGCTTTGGATGCTCGAGTTGACGCTGATCAACGCATCTCCTCAAGCGACACGAGACGTTCCCGACGTCACTGCTCGGCGAAGACCCTCCGAGAGCCGAGAGCACCTCTAGAACAAACTTAAGGACTTCCATGAGAACTGCACCCAGTCTCCAATCATCTGATGCACCATCATCAGGCGCGGCGGCCTTGCCCGCGACAGTCGTCTGGACCGACGTCGACGGCGTCGAGCACCAATGCGCGGCGAATCACGCGTTGCCCAATGCGGCGTTGCTCGCAGCAGTTGTGCGCGCGTCGGTATCACAGGGACGAAGCGCAACCTCCGACAGTGAGGATGGACTCGTATCCGCACTGGGTGGCGATAGTCGCCTTGCAGATGCGGTCCTAGTCGCCGATCGGGACCCGGAAGTGACAGACTTTGCGGTGCGACCAGCTGAAGTTCGCTGGCACCTTCTACCTTCTGCGCCGACCTTCGTTGTGCCGATGCTCCAACGAACACGAGGCCGTAGGTTCAGAGTGCTGGACACAGAAACGCGCAGCAGTTCGCGCACCGCTCTCATCAGCACCATCTGTCACGAGATCGGTTGGGAATATGTGACATTCGACGAACCCTCCAAGGCGATCATGGACAACTTGCGTCATCTGAGCGTCGATCGTCATTGGTGGGTAGCGGCGGGATACGACGTGCAACTCGATCGTGTGATTCAACTCTGCAGACACGGTCGGAGCATCCAGTCATTGTGCAGCGCGCTGTGTCCCGAAGATCCCGATCGGCCAAGGGCTTTGGTCAACTATGCGCTATGGCATGAGTTCATCATCGCCGATCTGACCCAACCTCTAAATCAGTTCACAACGGTCATTGCTAGGAGTGCGCGATGATCCCCCATATCTCCGGATCGAGCGATCCCCGCATGAATAGTGTCGCTACCTGGCGACTCTCAACATACGAGCACCCGGTCGGAAAGTAGGTGGCGCCATGCCGATTTCGATTGTGAATGCTCGCGCAGGTCGAATTGTCCGAGCGTCGAGGGCTACCAGGGTCGTATGGTCGACGGCCGACGGCGTCGAGCACTACTACTCCGCGGAGCCGTCGATTCGCTCTCGCGTTCCGCACGAGTTGGCCATGCGGCGCAAGGGCCACCAACGTCAGCACGCACCCCGACACCGGGAGCATTACTGCGATGCTTCAGGACGCCATGTCTGGTGCGAGAGTGGTGCCGAAGAGTTGGCGATGCTGGTGGCGGACCGCGACTCCGAGGTGATGGATTATCAGTCGCAAGCGATCGAATTTGTGTGGCCTCTGAGCTCGGACAGGGTTTCGCATGTGATAGACCGCGTTGACTACCTGCGGGACGGTGGAATTCGGCTCGTCGATGTACATCGGCTCGATGACCCCGATTTCGTTGAGCAGGCAGACATGACCGCTGCGACGTGCGAACGGATAGGCTGGCAGTACTGCGTGTTCGACGGTCTTCCTGGTGCCATGGCCCACAACCTCACGTTCCTCGCTCCGGATCGCCATCACTGGGTAGTCGAGGGCCGCGACGACGTCTTGGAGGACGTTCTCGCCAATGTTTCGGCGCCGATTGTGATTTCGGACCTATGTCGGAAGGTGCGCCCGGGCTCGACACACATCGTTCTACCAGTTGTCTATTACGCCCTGTGGCACGGGTTGATCGATGCGAACCTGACCGAACCTCTGCGCGTCACTCAGACGCCAGTATGGCGGGCGAATTCTGAGACGCCGGAGGAATCCTAATGCTTCCCTCCCCCACCGTGTACGAGATCGGCGACACGTTCGATCTCGGCAACAGCACTTACCAGGTGGTTGGCGTGGGCCCCGATCGACTGTGCGCGCGTGACGTCGATACATCGCAAGTCATGTTCTTCACCGCATTGGACCTTCTCCCCGAGCCCGGTTTGGGCTCGTCGCCGACGGGCTTCAACCCACTTGAACCCACCACTGCGTTGCTGGCTGTGCCGGAGGGTGATCGACCCCTCGTTCAATTCTGGATGGCTCACCTCGAGGAGATTGAGTCAGGAGTTCACCCGGACAGACCGAACATTCAGGATCCCGACTACTCCCGCGATCGCTCGCGGCGTGAGCGCATCGCCGCGAAGGCCGAGGAGTTGTCCAGTGTCCGCTGGCCCGATGGTCGACACCGCGCCGTCTCACGGCGAACCGTGGAACGCAAGCAGCGCGCCTACCGCGAAAGGGGTCCTGCCGGGTTGGTGTCAGGTCACCACAGATTGGCGAAGCCAGGAGGCAATCAAGACCCGGAATTCATCAGGATTCTCGACGAGGTCCTGTCGGGGTACATCACACTCACTGACGTCCCCTTCACTGTCCTGTTCGGGCGCATCCGGATCGCCTTCCGTTCGCAGCATCCTGAAAACGACTACTGGGATGAAGAAGCACCGAATCACTATGCTTTTCCATCGTATTCGACGGTCTACCGGCTCATACAGCGACGTGGCGCACACCTGCTTGTGGACAAGCCTGCCAAGACTCGCCAGTCCGCAGCGAGCACACCGACAACGCCATATCGCCCAACGGTCGCACTCCGCCCGGGAGCTGAAACACAGGGCGATACGATGGTGTTCGATCTGTGGAGCCTGGACGAGAGTCGGCGGGCGGTGCGACCGCGATTATCAGCGCTGATCGATAAGCGGACTCGTACGCTCTCGTCGTGGATCATCACCTTGGGCGACCCGAACGGCCAAGCTCTCGGGATTATGGTGGCGGAATCGTTGGTGCCGTACCCACTGATCGACGGAATGTCAGAACGGTACAACCTGGTTAACTCACGTCTTCCAGCGCGCAAAATGATCGCTCTGGACAGGCGACTTGCGGCAGCACAGGCTCGCCCGCTTATACCTCCAGACCGGATCGTCCTCGACAACGGCTCAGCATACCGAGGCGGTGTGTTTGACGACATCACCACGGCATTCGGCATCTCGATCACCTGGTGCAATCCCCGAGCGCCCTATGAAAAAGGGATCATTGAACGATTCTTCCGCACAGTAAATCAGAGCTTCTGTGCCTATTTCTGGTCCTACCTTGGGGTTAGCCCCGAGCACCGCGGCAAGATCGCAGCAACTCAGCTAAGCATCACCATCGACATGGTGCGCGAACTCTTCGCAGAGTGGGTACTGCTGGTCTATCATTACCGGCCGCACGACAGTCTCTGCGATCCAATGACGCCCAAGCGTAAACTCTCACCGATCCAGGCGTACGAAGCCAGCCTCGCCTATGCCCCTCGATTCGCGGTCCCGCTGACTTCGCGGATGTTCTACCGCGCATATCCGGTCCGCTGGCAAAAGATCGGTGCCGATGGAGTACGCGTAGACTCGCACATCTACGACAGCGACGACGAACTCGACGACCTGCGTCATAAGCCATCCGGTGTAGTCGCCCACGGCGATCTTTGGGAGATCCGGTTCAACCCGCACAATCGCGCTTGCGTCTGGTTGCACAAACCCGACGTCGATGAGTGGGTACTTCTTCCTTGCGTACGCTACCGCGAATCCGAACTTCCGTGCTCTGATCAGTGGTGGAACAGCGATCTCGGCGACGACCCCGATCTCTACCGTCGAACTGAAGAACTGCACGCCCGTTCGGCTGATGAATCGCGGCTCCTGACCCGCAAACGTGCTGTAGAACGCGATCGCAAACGCCTGCACGATTCCACCCACCTGCCGATGCCGGCTACCAAGAACTCCGACGAAGACGAAGACGAAGACGTCGAGGGCGTCGGCAGTCTTGAGGACTCAGCCAACGAGACCCCCGCTGCGGGCGGCTATGCCGCCTCGAACAAGTCTCCGTGGTCGGTATAGACGCCATGTGCATCCAGCCCACCCCAGAGAGCACTTCTGCGAACAACAACAGATAGGGGTCTGCCCATGTCCCGCACATCCTCCAGAACGCGTCGCGCTGCCACCGCCTATGACCTCGACGGGTTACGCGCCGCTGTCAACGACGTCTATTCGCCGCCAGCCACGCTCACGCTCGGTGCCTTCAAGAAGCTCGATGGGGCCAGCCGCGACGAATGGCTGCAGAACCGAATCGCGCACCACGGCAGAAGCTTTGTCGTTCTCACCGACGCAATGGGCCAAGCCTTCACTGACATCCACCTGCTGTCGGAGATGAATCGCTATCGGCCGGACGATCGAGAGGTTTACATGATCAACGGTCCCGCAGGGCTGGGAAAGACCACTATTGCTCGACAAGTCGCGGTCAACTTTGAACGGAAGTACCGCGAACGGCACCCCGACTACCTCCGCAACGACGAGTGCCCCGTACTCATGGTTGCTACACCAGCAAAGTGCAGTCCCACCGCATTCGACAAGGCACTGCTGACCTTCCTGCACTACTCATACCCAGACATCTACAGCCACGAACGCCTCAAGAGCCGAGTCGTACACGCGTTGCACGACAAACGAGTTCAACTCGTCATCATCGATGATCTGCATCGACTCCGCTCCACCGGCAAGCTGACCCTGGAGACCGCGGATCTACTCAAAGAGTACTTTGACTTATCCGTGTGCACGTTCATCTACCTCGGTATCAACCTCACCACCTCAGGATTCTTTGAGGGAGACGCAGGACAACAGATCCTCAATCGGGGCTCCCTCCTGACCCTTGAACGCTGCGGCAATGAAAGGGGCGACCGCCAGCGCGAGTGGCGTGCCATCGTCGGTGCACTCGAGTCCAACTTGCGATTGCTGCGCCATCGGCCAGGTGCGCTGACCAGCCCACGCATGCTGCAAGAACTGTATGACCGGACGCTCGGAAGATTGGGTGCGCTGAACAAATTGCTGCAAACTGCGGCGATGTACGCGACCACCATCGAGGATGCTGACACCGCGAACCTACGTGAGTTCGGTATCATCGGCCGAGAACGAATCGATCTGCAAGTCCTTAGAGCCGTCAAATCTGTTGCCTCCGTGCAGAGTATTGAGGTTGCGAGGAAAGCCGACGAACAATGACTTCCGCCACCGAGTCGCGATCGCTCCCAGTCGCGACAACCCTGTTCCCCGAGAGTGCAGCCGCGCGAATACGATTCCTGGTTTGCGCTAACTGGCGGTGCGGGCGGACTTGTCCGCGAAGAGTGCCATGCTCTTCCCGGTAGTAACCCCAATCTCGTACTACCCGCTTGAGACGTGCGATAGCTTCATGCGCCGCCTGTGCGCAGCTAATCACATGGATCTCGATACGACCAGGCGGGCAGTTACCCAGGGCTACGGAACAATCCCCCGTGACTTACTCCCCGAAGTTGTCGCCGAACGGCTTGAGGTACTCGGACACCTCGCGCCTGGCACCATCAGTACGTGCGACGAGTCACCGAACCTCGCCATGCAAATCGGCTGTCAGGAGTGCCGACGCAGCAATCAACCTCGATGGCTGTGCCTGCAATGCGCTCACGGTGAAACCGTTCTCCAACGTCGCCACTACGAAACGATGGTGTGCCTACGCCACCGCCGATGGACTGCGCCGGGAACACCGCCCGAATGGCACACTCGAATTGACCATCCGGATCTCATTACGGCCGAGCAGAACTTTGAAAGCCATCACCTCGGTCACTGCCCCACGAATGTCCTGGCAGCACAGGAGATAGCCTCGGACTGGGGACGCCATATCGATCCGCGTATCGTCGCCTGCCGGCGCCAAGCACTACCGATCGGCCACCTTCCAGACCGCATACAAGATGCAATCATCACCTTTCCGGAGGCGGTGGCCATCATGATGGTCTTCGCCAACAGTGCGTGGCTCGATCGAATCCTTCAAGAAACCAGCGCCCACGCCGACATACGTGCCGCGGTCGACCAACGCATTCGGAATGCACTGCCCGAACGCCCGGAACGGGCGGTCGCAATGGTCATGCGCAAGATCAAGCCAGCGATAGCCCACTACTTTCACACCCAGGGGCCCTACCGCCGCTACCACGACTACCCCGCTAATCGCGCAATCCCCATCTGGCATCACGATGTCGACTTCGCCCTCACCTAGAGCCAACGCATCCGACCACGCGGACCCATCTAATCAGGTAGGTACGCTCGCCGACACTGACGCGGCCAAGTTCTTCTGGCATCAAACGCTTGGGCTTCGCGCCGACGAGATCGACACAGACTCATACACCGTGGTGTGGCTCATCTGCGATCAGTTCCACGTTTCGAGACGCAAAGCTGTCGCTCAACGAGACGCTGGTGACGTGTGCCCGGTCTGCACCAACGCAGTCCTCGTTCAAGGTGTCAATGACTTCGCGACTACCCATCCCGCACAAGCCGCGTGCTTCATCAAGCCAGGCATCTCGGGGATGCGACCCGAAACCGCGTCACAGATAACACGCGCAGTGGCGACATGGCGTTGCAGCGAAGGCCACGAGTTCGTCGCTCCCTTTGCGCAGATGGCGGCTAGGACCGGCGATCAGTGCATGTGCGGGAACCACAGTGGCTTGATCCGCGGCTACAACGACATCGCAGCGCGCAACCCGATCCTCGCCGCTCAATGGGACACCGAACGTAACGGCCTCCCAGCGTGACGGCGCTCATCGAAATTCCCCAGTGATGCTCATCTGAATTCCCCACCCGTGTGGCACCGCCAGAGTAGGCGGGC
>NZ_LZMI01000017.1:0-46244 GCF_001665475.1 Gordonia sp. 852002-51296_SCH5728562-b
CCGCCGATCGACGCCGCAAGGGTGCGCACCTGGGCGGGAGTCTTGGTCTGGGCCAGCTCGCGCGCCGACGGACTGTCGATACCGAGCGACGACAGTCGCGACACGCGGCCACCCTCCTGGTCGACGGTCACCATCAGCGGGAAGGGCTGCGAACGTGACAGTCGGGCGGCGGCGCCGCTGGTCAGGATCGACTTGTCGGTCCAACTCCCGACGAAGATGCCGCCGATGTGCTCACGTTGCACCACCTGCGTGGCGTCGGCGGTTCCCGTGACGCCGACGACGATGAGCTGAGCCAGTTTCTGTCGCAACGTCATTCGTGACAGCTCCGGCGCCCCACACGCATTGGGTGCCACTGCAGGCGACGCCGCGGACGACGCGGGCACGCTCTGTGATGTGGGAGTCGACGCATACGCCGACGTCGCCGACGATCCGCCACCGGACGAACTGGTCTGGCATGCCGTCAGCGTTGCGGCGACAGCGAGCACGACGCCAACCGTCCGGACACGTGTGAAACGTCGTCGATCAAGGCCCATGTACCGAGTCTGGCATGTACGATTCCCCCATGGCTGCGGGGTCGTCACCCTCCCCCACCGGCCCACTTGGCCCCGGTGGCGCTGACCAGCGCGAAAAGATCCAACGTTCCCGTTCCGGCCAGACCCTTCTGATCGCCTACGACGGCTCTCCGAACGCCGATCGCGCCATCCGATACGCAGCACGCTTCCTCCAGGCCCGCGTGGCGCACGTCGTCACCGCGTGGGAGCCCGGTGCGATGAGCGCTCCCCGCGTCTCCTCGTTGGCGGCAGGAATGCAGCCGTACCTGGACACGAGGGCAGAAATCGAAGTCGACGAGGCGCTCGAGCGCGAGGCGACCGAGACCAACGCGCGCGGCGTTGCACTCGCGACCGAGTGGGGCCTGGAGGCCACGGGAACCCTGGTCGAAGCCGATTCGAC
Source organism: Gordonia sp. 852002-51296_SCH5728562-b (assembly GCF_001665475.1). Lineage (NCBI taxonomy): Bacteria > Bacillati > Actinomycetota > Actinomycetes > Mycobacteriales > Gordoniaceae > Gordonia > Gordonia sp. 852002-51296_SCH5728562-b. Next base: position 952 of record NZ_LZMI01000017.1, read on the forward strand.
GGTGTGGGCGGCACTCATCGCGGCCGCCGACTCGCTGGATGCCGACCTGTTGGTGACAGGTACCCGGGGCGCCACCGGCTTCAAAGCGCTCCTTCGCTCATCCGTCGCAGAACGGGTACTCAAGCACTGTCACCGTCCGGTCTTCATCGTCCCCGCCAAGTGCGAGTCCGAGCCACGCCCAGAGATCACCATCTGAGGTTGACCGGCGAAATGGTAGTTTCGTCCGCATGCGCAACAACCGACTGATCGCCGGAGCCGTGGCTGGTATCGCCGGCATCATCGTCGGCCTGGGTGCGGTATTCCTCGGCGGAGCGATCGCGTCGGAGAACAGCCCGTCGACAGACGTCAACAACATCAACCCCAACAGCGGGTTCGTGCAGGGGTCCGTCGACTACGGCTCACGCCAGAACGCCGACGACAAGTGAGCGCACCTCGCATCGGACTTTCTCGCATCGAATCACGCAGCATCTGAGGCTCCGCGACCGCTCAGTTCGTCAGATGCATTCAGCCGGTCAGACGCGCTCTGACGGCCACGCCCTGAGTCGACGCGGCGTCGGCGTCGTCTTCCTCGTGGCGCTGATCGTCAGCCTGCTGCAGTCGCCGGGCCGCATCTCCGCCGACACCAAACTCGACCTCACCGCAGACCCGCTCGGCTTCTTGGCCAGAGCCGCTCACCTGTGGACACCGACCGCTCCGATGGGGCAGGTACAGAATCAGGCGTACGGCTACTTCTTCCCGCACGGCGCGTTCTTTGCCGTCGGCGAGTTGGCGCACATTCCGCCGTGGATCACCCAGCGTCTGTGGTGGGCCATCCTGCTGACCGTCGGATTCGTGGGAATCGTGCGTCTCGCCGAACTGCTGCGGATCGGTTCACCGGGTTCCCGGCTTCTGGCGGCGCTGGTCTTTGTGTTGAGCCCACGAGTGTTGACGACGCTGGGCTCGATCTCGTCGGAGACACTGCCGATGATGCTCGCACCGTGGGTGTTGATCCCGGTGGTGCGGGCGCTCGACGCCGATCGGCCGTCGCCGTATCCGCTGTGGCGCGACGCGTGCCGGTCGGCGGTCGCGGTGGCGCTGATGGGCGCGGTGAACGCCGTGGCCACCCTCGCCGCACTCGGCGTCGCCGCGGTGTGGTGGGTGATTTCGACAAGCTCAATCAGCGGGCGGGGCTCAATCAGCGGGCTGGCCCACCCGCTGGTCGAGCCGGGCGCGAGCGCAGCGAGCACCCGAGTCGAGACCACCCGCCGAGGCCTGCGCTTCGGCGTCGCATGGGCGGGCGCGCTGGTGCTCGCGTGCGCGTGGTGGGTGGTGCCGCTGCTGATCCTGTCGCGCGTGTCGCCCCCGTTCCTCGACTTCATCGAATCCTCGCGTGTGACAACGGAATGGACGTCGCTCACGGAGGTGCTGCGCGGGACCAGCTCGTGGACGCCGTTCGTCTCGCCCGAGCGCGTCGCGGGAGCCGTGCTGACGACGCAACCCGCGGCGGTGCTCGCCACCGGGACACTCGCGGCAGCGGGACTCGCCGGACTCTGCATGCGCCGCATGCCGTTTCGCGGACGCTGGGTCACCATTCTCGTCGTCGGTCTCGTGCTGATGTGCGTGGGCTACGCGGGCGGCCTGGGGTCGCCGATCGCCGAACCGATCCGCGTCTTTCTCGACGGCCCCGGCGCTTTCCTCCGCAACATCCACAAGTTCGAGCCGTTCATCAGAATCCCGTTGGTCCTCGGATTCGCGCATCTGCTCGCCCGAGTTCCTCTTCCGGGCACGGCGTCGGCGCGAGAAACGTTCTCCGCGTTCGCACACCCCGAGCGTTCGCGCCCGGTCGCCGCGACCATGGTCCTCGTCGTCGCCCTGATCGGTGCGGGTTCGCTGGTGTGGACCGGGCAGTTGGCCCCGGACGGTACCTACCGCGCGATCCCCGGGTACTGGCAGCAAACCGCCGACTGGCTGCGCGACCATGCCGACGGAGATGACCCAGACGACAACAACCCCGACGACAACAACGCAGCACATCCCGGTCGGGCGCTCGTCGTGCCCGGTGCCCCGTTCGCCGATCAGCTCTGGGGACTCACCCGCGACGAACCGCTCCAACCACTCTCGACGACGCCGTGGGCGGTGCGTGACGCCATACCGCTGACCCCGCCGGGCGCGATCCGCGCCATGGACTCCGTGCAACGCGACATCGCTGCCGGACGCCCCTCACCAGGACTCTCCGCGACTCTCGCGGGCCAGGGAATCGACTTCGTCGTCCTACGAGCCGATCTCGACCCGGAGACGTCACGGTCGGCCCGCCCCCTGCTTGCCCAGCAGACGCTCACCGGCTCACCCGGTCTTCGTCGTGTTGCGACGTTCGGCCCGCGCGTCGGCCCGCCATCGGCGCGAGGTGTGGTGCGGGACAACGGGTTACGCCCCGACATGCCCGCCATCCAGATCTTCGCGGTCGACCACGGCGGCAACTCCGACGCCGCGTCGTTCCCGGGGACCGGCCCGATGCTGACGGACACCGCGTCGGCAGCCCGCATCTCGGGCGGCCCGGAATCGATTGCCGCGGTGCAGGATCTGCGTGCACGACTCGGCATGGCCCCGCTCGGCCCCTCGATTCTCGAGTCCGACGCCGCGCGCGCCGGTCTCGAAAACGCCCCGCTCGTGGTCACCGACACCCCCGCCGACCGCGAAACCGACTTCGGCCGCGTCGACGACCACAGCTCGGCGATCCGGGCACCCGGCGATGCACGCCGAACCCAGAATGCCGCGCCCGACTACCCGGTCGACGGCCAGCCCCTCGTCGAGGGACAGTGGCTTCTCGACAATGCGCCCGGCGAGGTATCGGTCTCGACGTCGGGCTCGGCGTCGGACGCCACCCAGCCGGGCCAGACGTCGCCCGCGAGTTCACCTGCCGCCGCGTTCGACGGCGACACGTCGACGGCATGGGCGAGCAGCGGACTGTCGTCTGCGGTCGGGCAGTGGATGCGCATCGATTTCACCCGTCCGCGAAGCGATCTCGCCGTCCGCCTGACCACCGCGAAGGCGCTCGGCGAAGACGTGTCGTCGATTCTGGTCACCACCGAGGCGGGCACGACCGTCGCGCAGGGCGTCGAGCCGAACAAGCCCGTGACGGTGACCGCACCCAGTGGTCCGACCCGCTGGATTCAGATTCGTGCCATCAGTACCGAGAATGGTTCTGCCGGAAACCAGTTCGCGCTCGGTGAGGTCGCGCTCACCGATCTCTCGTCCGGCATGCCGCTCACCATCCGCCACCGCGTGGTGCTACCGACGCTGCAGGCAGATACGAAGGTGTCGAGTTGGGTTCTCTCCCAGGAACTCTCGGGTCGGTCGAGCTGTCTACTCGACAACACACCGGGCACTCCGGACACCGATGTCGTGAGATGTGCAGGTGGACTTGGTCTCTCGCCAGAGACACCCGGAGTCATGACGCGCGTGCTGTCGGTGCCGCAACCGACCATCGTCGCACCTGTGATGGTGCTCCGACCGAAACAAGGCGATGCGCTCAACGCACTGCTGGCGCGTCCGGGAGCCGTGACAGCGCGCGGGTCGTCGTCGGTGTCGGACCCGAGGGGCTCGGCACAGGCGGCGGTCGACGGCGATCCGACAACCGTGTGGACCGCCCGCGACGATGGCAAGGACGGCGACAAGAACGATGACAAGCCCGGCCGAAAGTCACGCCCCCGCCTCGACATATCGCTGCCGACGTCGCAGCGTGTCGACCGCCTGCACCTCGTGGTGCCGCACGACTATCCGGCGGCGCCGACCCGCGTGTCGGTCGACCTCGGAACCGGCCCGCAGGAACACACCGTCGGAAGCGACGGCATCGTCGACCTGAATCCCGCAGTCACTGACCATATTTCACTCACAGTACTTGCGCGACAAGACCTCATCGACGTCAACAGCCTGGGATTCACCAGCGTCGCACCCACCGGGATCGCCGAGGTGCAGGTGGAACCCGCCCCGCAGGCACCGCCGCTCGACGATGCACGCCCGATCTCTGTCGGCTGCAACGGCGGTGTGGGAATCACGGTGTCGGGCCAGGTGATCGGCATGCAGATCCAGACGACGGCCGGGGCATTGCGCAGGGGCGAGCCGGTGATCGCACAGCCCTGCACGCCGACCATAGGTCTCGGTGCCGGCGAGCAGGAACTGTCGGCGAATCCGGGCACCGCATTCACCGTCGACACGGTCGGACTCGACGCAGGCGGCGGCTATGGTACAGCAGCAGTGTCGAACGCTTCTGCCACACAACCTAATTCGACGCAGGAGCCACACGTCCTCACCTGGTCGTCGACGTCGCGTTCGGTACAGGTCGACGCCGCCGACGCCGCGCGGCTGCTCGTCGTTCCCGAGAGCGAGAATCCCGGATGGGTTGCGCGACTGGGAGGCACAGGGTCAGGAAGCACTGAGTCGGGAGGCACCGAGCTGCGGCCGGTCGTCGTCAACGGCTGGCAGCAGGGGTGGGAGGTTCCGGCCGGAGCGTCGGGAACCATCTCTCTCGAGTTCCGCTACGACACGCCCTACCGCTGGGCCCTGCTCGTCGGATTCGTCTTGCTCGCAGTGCTTTTCGTTCTTGCGCTATGGCCGATTCGCACACGACGAGACCCCGACACGGCACCCGAGCCGACCGTCGAGTCGTCGACGCCGCTCGCGGCGTGTGCGTGTGCCGGTGCCGGCTGGCTGGCGGCGTCGTGGCTGCTGGCGGGGTGGTGGGGCTTGGCGATCTCCGTCGTCGTCGGCGCAGCCGTTGCGGCGCTGAGTCCGAGAGCGCGGGTGGTACTGACTTTCGTCGCGATGCTGGCGGCGACCGTCGGACTCGCGGCGGCTCCGTGGCATGCCGAGTCCGGATACAACGGATTCGCCTGGTGGGTTCAGCTTCCCGCGTTCGTCGCGGTAGCGAGCACTGTCTGGTCGGCGCTCGTCTCGGCCCTGCCGGAGTCGTCGCGTGACGCGCTCTCCCGCTGGCTGCGCGCGGCAGGCGTCGCTCCTCGACGCCGCGCTTCCCGGGAGCGCAGCCAGTTGCGCGACGGCTCCTCCACGAAGGCGTAACTCGTTGCCGAGATCCCGATGCTGAGGATCGCCGTGATGATCCACACCACCGCGGTGTGGCCGGTGAACGGGACGATCCCGAACAGCCCGAACACCACCGCGAGCACGGCGACGTGCCAGATGAAGATGCCGTACGACCACCGCCCGAGCGCGAGCATAGCCGGCGAGGTCAGGAACGGGAACGGGCGGTCGGACACCCTGGCCAGCACCCCCGCCCGACCATCCGAGCAGATCAGCGGGGCGAGCAGTGTGAACCCGCAGATCGCGCCCAGCGCCATCTTCACGGCGAACTGCCACGGCGCGAGAACTCCCAGTCCCGTCGGGCCCGCGATAGGTGTGCACGCGAGCCCGTACGCGACGACGAACACGACGAGCATCAGCCTGCGTCGAGCGCCGACCGCGGCGACCACCCACGTGAAGCGAGTCGGCTGGCCCAGCTCGTCGGCACCCGCGACCTCGGCGAGCACCAGCCCCGCGACGAACCACGGGAGATGCCCGAGCACCCAGTTGGTCGGTTCGACGCCGTCGGGTGTCGGAAGCAATTCGGCAATCCATCCCCAGCTCAGGCTCACCGCACCGAGCGCGAGCAGCACGGGGATACGGGCCGACACGCTGCGGCCGCGCAGTGCGAACAACGCGAAGCCCAGGATCGGGAGCAGAAGATAGAACGCGACCTCGACCGACAGGCTCCACATCTGGGTCAGCCCCGCGGTCAGCGACAGCGGCACAAAGACCTGCGTGAGCGTCAGGTTGGCGAACCACACCGTCGCGTCGGCACCCTGCGCCTCGGGCAGCAGGGTCAACACGACGACCACGACGACGAGGTAGGCAGGCCAGATGCGCACCACACGGTGCCGCAGATAGCGGCGTATCGGAGGGTGCGCCGCGTGATCCGACCGACCCGCACTCGACCAGCCGTGCGCGCTCGCCACCCACGGCCGCCACAGCAGAAACCCCGACAGCGCGAAGAACAGTGCGACGGCGAGGTCGAGTCTGCCGAGGATCGGGCCGATCACCGGAAGCGCGACGGCACCCGTCTGAAAGGCGACGTGCGTGGTGAGCACCCCGAGCGCAGCCACCGCGCGCATGCCCTCGAGCTGCGGGAAGAACCTGGGCGCCGGGCGACTCGACGACGGGGCGCTCTGCGTCGTCGATGGGTCTGGCATCAGCCCAGGATACGGGCCATCGCGCGGCGCCTACCCGGCCACCAAACAGACACCCGAACCGGCACCCGAGAGGCGAACAACAGCCGAACAGTAGTGTCGTGCCCATGTCGCAGGCCCGGAACCCGAGCCGTTTCAGCACGGCCGACCTCATCGGGCCGACTCTCATCTTTCTCGGCGCCTTCTTGATCGCGGTGACCATCGCGTTGCCGACTCTGTTCGTCGACCGCCTCCGCACCATCCCGCTCAGCACCGACCAGACCACGGTGTCGACGGCAGGCATGTCCGACGACGAGCACGCGCAGATCCTCGACCGCTGCTCGCTGAACACCCCACGCGCACGTGTCCTCGACGCGACCCTCGTGCGCCAGCAACGCGTCGTGGCGGTGCGTCCCGCCGATTCGCGACGGGTCACGCTGCAGGCAGGCGCATCGGTGCAGGCCGACCGCATCTGGCTCGACGGGAAGGAATCCGAGTCCGACGCCGCGCGACCGGGCAGCGAGGTCGCGCCCGCCGAGGGTGCCGACGCGTGCACCTCGCCGACGGTGTCGGCGGTCCGGGACCGCGTCACGCTCAACCGTCACTCCGCGCTGCCCGATCTCGGGGCCGTCGGCGGAACGCGGGGCAACTCCGAGATCCAGTACGACAGCAACTCCGCACCGGTCCAGGCGCCGGATCGTCGTGGCTACACCTACGTGCTGCCGTTCGATCCGCCGACGTCGGGCGCGCGGTACTTCGACGTCACCACGCGTCGCACCGTCCCACTCGTCGACGTCGGGGAGTCACAGGTGGGCGGCCGTACCGCGATCCGGTACCGCGCCGAGATCCCCGACACCGACCTCGCCGCCATCGGCTCCGGAACCCCCTCGGGCACCCCGGCCACGCGCATCACACGACCGGCGTCGTGGTTCGGCATCTCCGACGGTGACCCGAACCGGCAGCTCACCGCGACGCTGCACCATCGGGCGACGTGGGACATCTCGGTCGACGCCGCGACGGGCGTGATCCTCGACGAACGCGTCGACGTCGAACAGACCTACCGCGTCACTGGTTCTGCCGGCGCCGGCAGCCCAGACTCGGGTGGCGCAGACTCGGGTATCGCGCTCACCAACCTGCGCGCGACATTCGGCTTCGACGCCCCGACGCAGCGCACGATGGCCGACGACGCGGCGTCGCTCGCCGGACCCGTCACCATCTGGGGGCGCGTGGTGCCGCTGATCGCGGGCATCGTCGGCGCGCTGGCGCTGATCGCGGGTGCGCTGCTCACGTTCCCTGGTCGGTGGCAGCGTTGGGTCGACGATCACCGGCCGCACCGTCGGAGGCACGACGACCAACCACACCGTCGGCGGCACGACGATCCGGAGTCCGATGCGAAAAACGAAGAGCCACAAGAGTTGTCGTGACCGCAGAGACGGTCGCCGCGACGGCGGCGATCACCGCGAGGCGTATCACGCTGTGCCCGAGGAGAAGGATCGCGGCAGCCTCCATCGCGAGGAAGAGCCAGGCGAGGACCGAGATTCGGGTGCGGTCGTGCGCGATGGCCGCGAGCAGCGCCACCTGGAGCACCGCGAACGCCGCGCCGGTGAAGGCGAACAGTCCGAGCAGGTCGGTGAGCTGGCGGTAGTCGTCGCCGATCAGTACGGGCAGTAGTGGTCCGGCGAGCGCGCCGAGCGCCGTGATCACCAACCCGATTCCGGCGACCACCCCGACCGCCTGCCGCAGTGACCGACCAGACGACGCCGGGTCAGCCAGTTGCGGATAGAACACGACTCCGACGGCTTGCGGCAGCCAGAAAGCGACTTTCGTCGCGATGGCACCGAAGGCGTAGACGCCCGCATCACGCGGGTCGAGGACGGTGCGCGAGAGCAGGACGTCGAGCGAGACCGCGACCACGAGCACCAGCTGCACCTGCGACGCCCGGACGACGGTCGACAGGCCGGCACCCGGCAGTCCGGCACCCGGCGTGCTGCTCCCCGCGGGCATGCGTGCGCCGGCGAGACCCCACACGACAGCGGCGGCCACCGCGGTCCCCACCGTGCCGGCCAGCAGTGCTCCGGTCGGTCCGGCGCCCGCGGCGAGTGCCGCGATCGTCGGAGCAGAGCGAACCACCCCAACCGCCGCGAGGACGACTCCGAGCGTTCGGAAACGTCGACGTCCCTGCAGCACACCCTGACCACCGCCGACGACGGTCAGCAGCGGCGCGGCCGCCAGTCCTGCAGCGGTGAGCGTCCACGACGTCGACGCGACCGCGGAGACCACCGGCACGGCGATGACCGCCAGCACAGCCACGGCAAGTGCACACCGTATGGTGAGAGCACGTATCCGCAGGTCATCGCGGCCGTGAACCACTTCGCGAGCAACCACCGCCTGCAGCGCGAGCGCGGGAACGGTCAGCACCAACTGTGCCGAGAGCGCGACGGCCAGCTCGCCGTACTCCGCGGGCGTCAGCCACCAGCGACCCGCACCGAGATGAACGGCGTAGGCGCAGACGTTGGCGAGCATCGAACCGACGGCAACCCACCCGACCGCATCGAAGATGCCCCCGGGTACGCGGCCGACGACGGGGGAACGCACCATATGGTCAAGTGTGCCTCTCCGATGTGAAACGATAGACAGCGATGTATGACCAGAACACGCAGACCGACGTCGAGAGCACCGACGTCGGCTTTCGCATCGACCCGGTTCTCGCGCGTAGCTGGCTGTTGGTCAACGGCGCCCAGCACAATCGATTCGCACACGCCGCGCGGTCGCGCGCCGACATCGTCGTGCTCGACATCGAGGATGCTGTCGCTCCCAAGGACAAGCTCACCGCGCGCGACAACGTCGTCGGGTGGTTGACCAGCGATCCCGGCACCGGCCCCGACGGCAACCCGCTTCCGGGCGGCGCGGGAGACTGGGTGCGTGTCAACGGCTTCGGCACCCCGTGGTGGGCCGACGACCTCGAGGCGCTCTCGAAGACCCCGATCGGCGGCGTAATGCTCGCGATGGTCGAGTCCGTCGACCACGTCACCGAGACCGCCAAGCGGCTCCCAGACGTGCCGATCGTCGCGCTGGTCGAGACGGCACGCGGACTCGAGCGCATCAGCGAGATCGCGTCGGCGAAGGGCACCTTCCGACTGGCGTTCGGCATCGGCGACTTCCGCCGCGACACTGGCTTCGGCGACAACCCGATGACCCTGGCGTACGCGCGCTCGCGGTTCACCATCGCCGCGAAGGCGGCCCACCTACCGAGCGCCATCGACGGCCCGACGGTCGGCTCGAGTGCACTCAAGCTCAGTGAGGCAACCGCCGTCAGCGTCGAATTCGGTATGACCGGCAAGATCTGTCTGACCCCCGATCAGTGCGCGCCGGTCAACGAGGGCCTCACGCCGTCGATCGACGAGATCACCTGGGCGAAAGAGTTCTTCGCGGAGTTCGAGGCCGAGGGAGGCGAGATCCGCAACGGCTCCGACCTGCCCCGCATCGCCCGCGCGACCAAGATCCTCGACCTCGCCCGCGCGTACGGGGTGACCGGCACGGAGTACGAAGTCGATCCCGGTCACGCCTCCGCGCCGTCGGACACCTACCACTACTGAGTTCGACGGACTCAGAACACCGGACTCAGAACACACGGCACGCCATGTCCCGGTTGCTGCCGACGCTCTGGGTGATCAGCGCGGCGTTGACCGCACTGATCCTCGGTCCGCTGCTGCGCCCGGGATATCTGCTCTACCGCGACGCGGTGTCGACGCCTCGGTCGTATGTCACCGACACGACGTTGGGGATCGGCGATCTACCACCGCGTGCCGTTCCACAGGATTGGGCTGTGGCACTGGGCAGTTCGGTCATCGACGGTGGATTCCTCGTCACGGCAATCCTGTTCGCGGCACTGACCGTAGGCGGTGTCGGATACGGCAGACTCGCAGCGCATCTTGTTCCCGGTGCGGGCCGGACCGGGGCCGTCGCTGCGACGATCGTCTCGCTGTGGAATCCCTTTGTCGCAGAACGACTTCTCCAGGGCCACTGGGGGCTACTCGTCGGATACGGCGCACTGGGGTGGATCACGCTGGCTGCTGCGCACTACGGTTTCACTGCCGCGTTGCGTCACTGGTTGGTGTTGGCGGCACTCCTCGGCGTCGCCGGATTCACGCCGAGCGGTTCACTTTTCGGTCTCGTCGTCGCGGTTGCCTGTGCGCTTGCGGGCGGCGGGTCGCAGGTGGCGCCGTCATCGTGGCAGGCGCGCGCGCGGCGGGTGGCCGGTGTGCTGGTGGCGTGGGCGTTGTCGGCGTTGCCGTGGCTCGTGGCCGCGCTGCTGACCTCTGCGTCGACCTCGACGGACGGCTCGGCGGGCGTGCGCGCCTTCGGGTTACGTTCGGAGCCTGCCCTCGGACCGCTCGGCACGGTGCTTGGCCTCGGCGGTATCTGGAACGCCGACGCTGTGCCCGCGAGCCGCACGTTCTGGTGGGCTGCGGTCGCGACGGTCTGCCTGATCGCAGTCGTCGGGGTCGGGTCGATCACGTTGTGGCGCAGGCGCGAACTGCTTGTCGACGCTCCACTCGTGCGAGCCCTCGCCGTACTCGGTGTGGTGGTGGTTGTTGCACTCACGATCACCGCCTTCGGACCGGGCCGCAGTGCACTCGCCGAGATCGTCAGCACGATCCCGGGCGGTGGCCTGCTGCGCGATTCGTCGAAGTTCGTGGCGTTGGTGATGCCGATCGTCACGGTGGCGAGCGCCGCGGCGGTGTGGAGGTTACGTGACCTCGTCCCTTCGGGTTTCGCGCTCGCGGCAGTGATTCTTCTCGTGGTGGCACCGCTGCCCGACCTCGCGTGGGGAATCGGCGGACGACTCTCGACGGTGCAGTATCCAGACGACTGGGCGCGCGTCGCACAACTCGTGCCGTCCGACGCGGGCGACGTCGCACTCTGGCCGCCCGGCACCGTGCGACAGTACCCCTTCATCGACTCGCCATCGCTCGACCCGGCCGCACGCATGCTGCGCGCGCCTGTCGTCGAATGGGGCGAACTCGTCGTCGACGGCGCGACTGTCGACGAGGCGACGCCGCGTGCACAGCAGGTGACCGAAGCGCTGCGCGCCGGTGGCGATCCGGCAACTCTCGCTCGGCTCGGCGTCGGTTGGGTACTCGTCGAAAACGTCTCGGGCACAGCTCAACCCGACATACCAACCGCACTGGCCGGCCGCGCGGACGTCGTTTTCCGCGGCCACGATCTCGTCCTGTTCCGCATCGACAACCCGGCCGACGTCGGCGGAGCTTCCAGTGCGGCATGGGCGACGGCCTATGCGGCACACCTTGTCTGGGCCGCACTGATCATCTGCGGCGGCGTGGCTGCGCTGTGGTCGCTGCGGCGCCGTCGGGCTCGCAGTGAGGTTCAGCCGCGCGAGGAGTGATCGAAGACCGACATGAAGCCGTCGGCCGTCGCCGACCATGAATAGCGTTGTGCCCGTGTGCGTGCGGCCACACCGAGGCGGTTGCGCTCGGCCGGATTGTCGAGGAGTTTTCGTGTCGCGGAGAGCATCTCGTCGACGCCGTCGACGAGAAGTCCTGTCTCGGCGTCGTCGATCGATTCGGCGAGTCCGGTGGCGTGGCGGTAGCCGATGGTCGGCACACCCATCTGTGCGGCTTCGATGACCGCAAGCCCCCATCCCTCCTTGCGGGACGGCATCAGGTGCACGTCGGCCTCGGCGAGGATCTGATACTTGCGATCGTTCGACACGTGACCATGAAAGGTGACAAGCCGCTCGACGCCGAGTTCTCTTGCTGCCGAACGTAATCGGGACGACCACCAGCCGTCGCCGATGACGTCGAGGTGCACCTCACGCTCGCCCGCGCGGTGCAGGTCGGCAAGAACCCGCAGTGCGTCCTCGACCTGCTTGTGCGGAACGAGGCGCGAGAGCACGCACAGCCTAGCCACGTCGTGATCGCCGGCCCGCGGCACCGCCGACTCAGGCGTCGGGTCGATTCCGTTGTGCACCACGGTGATCCGATCGTCGTCGACGCCGAGTTCGACGAGCTCACGCGCCGACGGCGCCGACACCGTCACGTACCGGTTGCGCCGATGAACCCGCGGCGACACCCGCGACTCGAGGAACCATCCCAGTCTGCCGAGGAGTCGGCCGGCCACCGGCCACTGCTCACGGTGACAGTGATGCACGAGCACGATGGTCGGCGACGACGAGACCAGTGTGGCGAAGAACGGGATGCCGTTCTGCGTGTCCACCGTGGCGACGGGTGAGACTCCCGCGAGCGGGCCCAAGCCCAACCGACCGGCGACGAGCATCGCCAGAATCGCGGGGTACACGGTGATCCGACCCCCTACCCGCACGAAGCGCATGCCGTCGCGATCCTCGGTGCGCAACGCACCCGGGTACGACGAGGTCAGGTAGGTGACGCGCATTCCGCGTCGAGAGAGTTCCGCACCGACCCGCTCGAGGTAGGTTTCGCTGCCCCCACCCTGGGGGTGGCGGGTATCGCGCCAGCACAGCAGCACGACGTCGGACGGGGTGTTCATCGCCGACAATGCTACGCAACCACCCCGGTAGCATCTCCTCTCGTGCCGCGACCGAGAACGACCACAGCCTCCTCGACGACGGGCACGACCACGACACGTGCCGACGCCGCGATGGCTCGACTCGCCACGCTCCGACGCGCGGCGGGGCTGCTCAACGACTTCCGCTACGAGCAGTCCGATCCCGCCCGCTTCTACCGCTCCCTCGCCGACGACACCGCCGACCTCGTGGGCGCCTTCGCCGAGCTCGACGGTGCTGTGGTGCTCGATGTCGGCGGCGGTCCCGGCTACTTCGCCGATGCGTTTCGCCTGCGCGGGGCGTCGTATCTGTCGGTGGAGCCCGACCCGTCCGAAATGCATGCGGGCGGTCTGGAACATCGGGGATCGGTGCGTGCGTCGGGTCAGCAGATACCGTTCGCCGACGGGTCCGTCGACATCTGCATCTCGTCGAACGTCGTCGAACACACGCCTGCGCCATGGGAGATGGCCGATGAGATGCTGCGGGTGACACGTCCCGGCGGCATCGTGATCATCAGTTACACGCTGTGGTGGGGTCCGTTCGGTGGACACGAGATGGGTCTGCGGCACTACTTCGGCGGCGCCCGAGCCGCGCGCTGGTACACGCGACGCCACGGGCATCCGCCGAAGAACCTGTTCGGCACATCGCTGTTTGCCGTGACCGCCGACGACGGTCTGCGGTGGGCTCGCTCCCGACGCGGCCGCGCACGGCTCGTCGCCGCCTTCCCGCGCTACCTGCCGAGCTGGGCGTGGTGGGTGCTGCGCGTGCCGCTGGTGCGCGAGGTGGCCGCCACGAATCTGGTGCTGGTGCTCGAGCCGCGCTGATCTGATGCCGATGCGTGCCTGGGTTCAGAGACCTGCTGCGCAGCGCAGTGTGCCGCCGTTGCTGGTCGCCGAGGCGAGCAGTTCCTCACCGCGAAGGATGTTGCAGGTCACCGGACCGCGCACGACAACGGCGGTGAGTTCGGCATTGTCGCCGGTGATGGTGGCCTGCCGCGACCAGGGAGTGCCGGTCGCCGCGACGATCTCGTAGTCGTTGCCCTTGCGGAACCGCAGTGCGACGACGTCGCCGTTGCCGGTGATCTGGTAGGTCACGGCCCCTGCTGCGGGCGCGGGCGTCGTCGTGGTGGTGGTCTCCTCGGTGGTGGTTTCCTCGGTCGTCGTCGTGGTGGGCGTGGTGGTCACCGTGGTGGTCGCGGGCGCTGTGGTCGCGACCGTGTCGCCGTCGCCTCCCGAACTGCGGATGATCGCGTAGGCAACGACGGCGATCAGCGCGATGACCGCGATGATCGCCACCACCAGGATCGCGGTGCGCTTGCCCCCGCCTGACGAGTCGGGGTCCTGTCCCGGCTGCTGCTCGTTCCCGTAGCCCTGCTGGTCGTAGCCCTGGTTGCCGTACTCCTGCTGCCCGTAGCTCTGCTGGCCGTACTCCTGCTGCCCGTAGCCCTGGTCTGGGTAGCCCCGATCGGCATAGCCCTGCTCCCCGTACCCGTACTGCTGCTGGTCCTCGTACGGCTGCTGGTCCCCGTACGGCTGGTTGGCGTAGGGATCGTGCTGTGAGTAGGCCTCGGTGCGCGCCGTCGGGTCGCCGCCGCCCGAGGGGTCCTCGTTGGGGTCAAATGCCCGGGTCTCCGGGTGCTCGGCCGGGTCGTTCGGGTCCTCGGGTGGTCGCGTCATGGCGCCGATTGTGCCAAACGCGCCGTCGCCACACGTGGGACTGGTCCAAGACCTCGCGGTGGCATAGCCGTTTGTCCCCCAGTGGTCGTCGGGCCAGGGCAGGACGACGGCCCGACCCGCACGGCAGATCGATGCGCTCCCGTACTAGAGCACTCCGCCTGTCCCAGAGAGCGGCTCCAACTCGACGCTCACGCCTCGGCGATCGCCTCGAGTGGTCGGGTGCGGGCGGCGCGGTTGGCGGGCCACAGCGCGGCGAGCACTCCGACGACGCCCGCGCCGATGAGCGTCACGACGATGAGCGTCCACGGCAGGACCGGATCGCCGAGGCCCCAGCGCGCCAGCGTGCGCACCAGCGCCCATCCGACGACCACGCCGATCACCACACCGACGAGCGCACCGTAGATGGCGATGAACACCGACTCGAGGTAGATGCTGCGTCGAACCTGACCGCGCACCATGCCGACCGCGCGGAGCATCCCGATCTCGCGGCGCCGCTCCACCACCGACAGCGCCAGCGTGTTGACGATGCCGAGGATCGCGATGACCAACGCCAACCCGAGCATCGCGTACAGGACGCCGAGCATCTGGTCGATCTGCTGCGACAGACTGCTCTTGAACTGTTCACGATCTTGCACCTGCACGGTGAGGAACGAATTGGTCGCGTTCTCGAGATCTGTTCGGAGCGTTGATGAGTCGACGCCGGGCTTGGCCTTGACGAATACTCCGAAGCTCATCCGCGCGGGCTCCGGCATCAATGACTCGTAGACCTTGCTGCCGACCAGCCACGGCTGCAACGATTCGTTGTCGGCGTACACCCCGTCGACCCGAGCGGGAACCTTGTCGCCGAGCGACGAGGTGAAAGTGACTGTGTCACCACGCTTCCAGCCCTTGTCGTTGCTCGTTCGCTGACTGACGAACATCCCGTTGTCCGGGAGTTGATCCGACGCGCCGTCGAGCATGTCGATGTTGGCGACGGTGCTGATCTGGCCGCCGAGTGGTGCGTAACCACTGGACTTGGTGTCGCCGATCCTCGCCTGCACCACACCGAGGCTCACCGAATCCTCAACGCCCTTCACACCTTTCACGGCCTCGGCGACCGCAGGCGAGATCGGCAGATTGTTGGTGCCGGTCACGATGTAGTCAGCGGTGATTCCCGTATCGACCGCGGTGTCGACGGTGCCCTTGAATGATGTTCCGAGCGTGCCGATCACGGCCACCAGGATCAGACCGAGCGTCAGCGCGAAGGCCGTCGCGGAGCTGCGTCGTGGATTGCGCATCGCGTTGGTCCGGGCCAGGTAGCCGATCGACCCGAAGGGTGCGCCGATGACTCGTCCGAGCACACCGACCACCGGCTGCAGTAGGGCTGGGCCCGCGAGCACGGCCGCCAGAATCGCGGCACCCGCGCCCACACCGACGATGATCGCACGCAGCATGCCCTCCCCCATGGCGCCCCACACGATCGCGACAACGGCGATCACACCGAACACCACTCCTGCGATCGTGCGGTTGCGCAACGACGACGCACGCTCGGCGTCGCTCGCTCGCATGGCTTCGACGGGTGGCACCCGAGCAGCACGCACGGCGGGAACCCACGCGCTGACCATCGTCACCACAACGCCGACGAACAGTGCGGCGAGCACCGCCCACACACTCACGTTGAGCGACGCCTGCGGCAGCCCCGACGTCGACGACGTGATCGCCTTGAGTGCAGCCGCGAGCCCGATGCCGACGCCGAGACCGACGAGTCCACCGATCACCCCGACGATGAACGCCTCGAACAGCACCGACCGCGACACCTGACGCTCGGTGGCACCCACCGCCCGGAGCAGTGCGAGCTCCCGATTACGTTGCGCCACAATCATCGAGAACGTGTTGTAGATGATGAAGGTGCCGACCACCAGGCCGATGGCGGCGA
Source organism: Gordonia sp. 852002-51296_SCH5728562-b (assembly GCF_001665475.1). Lineage (NCBI taxonomy): Bacteria > Bacillati > Actinomycetota > Actinomycetes > Mycobacteriales > Gordoniaceae > Gordonia > Gordonia sp. 852002-51296_SCH5728562-b. The sequence goes on from NZ_LZMI01000017.1 coordinate 17,284, forward strand.
AGGCGAGCAGGATGCCGGTGAAGATCGTGAGGAACTGGTTGACGCGGTCCTTCTCGTCCTGGCGCACCTGATCTCCGGTACGAACCTTGAACGAATCCGACGCGAGGAGGTTCTTGACCCGATCGCGTAGTTCGGTGTCGCTGACGCCGCTGACCGCGGACATGTCGACCGTCGCGACGTGCTCACCGTCGGAGAGCAGTTGGCTTGCCGCGCTACGTTCGAACTGCACGTTCACGTACCCGCCGGTGTCGCCCTTGAGCTGACTGATACCGACGACCGTGACGTCCATCGGTTGACTCGAACCCTGTCCGACAACCACTTTCGTGGTCGACCCGACTTTGAGGTCGCCCTTCTCCGCCGCCGATTGGTTGAGCACCACCTCCTGGTAGCCGGTGGGTGCACGTCCGCCCGGCAGCAGTTTTCCGTCGTCGGGAGACAGCGACTCGTTCGGCGGAATGTACGCGGAGCCCAAGCTCGGCGCACCGCCGGTTTGCAGCGCCTTGCCGCGCGAATCGGCGATGGTCACCAAGCCCGTGTAGTTCGTCGACAGCTTGTCGACGCCGAGCTCCTTCTTCTGCGAGGTCAATTGTTCGACAACAGAATTCGGCACGCCGGCGGAGTTCGAATCCTCCGGGGTCACCTCGACGGACACACCTGGCGCCGCGTTGTCGAAGATCGAGTTGAACGCCTGCGAGATGGTCGACGTGAACACGATCGACCCCGCGACGAACGCGGTACCCAACACGATCGAGAAGACCGTCAGCGCGAGTCGCAGTTTGTGCGCACCCAGATTGCGCAGCGATACCTTCCGCATCACCGAGGAGGAGGCCATGTGTCAGCCCGCCTGCGTCGAATCCGCGTCGGACCCGGCGTCCGCAGCGTGCCGGCCGACGCCGGATTCTGGTGCGACAGAGCCGGATTCGTGCTTGCCGAGCTCTGCACCGCCAGTCGCATCAGCAGTCGCGCCAGCAGTCACACCGGCATCCGAGCCGGAATCGTCTGCGGGAAGGTCGTCGAGGTTCTTCATCATCTCGAACACGTCGTCCGCCGAAGGTCGAGGGAGCTCGCGGACGATCTTGCCGTCGGCGAGAAAGACGACGCGGTCGGCGTACGACGCCGCCCGCGGGTCGTGCGTCACGATGACGACGGTCTGACCGAACTCGTCGGTGGCCGCGCGCAGGATGGACAACACCTCGCCCGACGATCGGGAGTCGAGGTTTCCGGTCGGTTCGTCGCCGAAGATGATCGCAGGCCTGCCGACGAGTGCACGCGCACACGCGACGCGCTGTTGTTGTCCGCCGGAGAGCTCGCTGGGAAGGTGGTCGAGCCGGTCGCCGATACCGAGTCGGCTGATCACCGTGTCGTACCAGTCCTGGTCGACCTTGCGCCCCGCGATGTCCGACGGCAGCGTGATGTTCTCCGCGGCGGTCAAGGTCGGTACGAGGTTGAACGACTGGAACACGAATCCGATCCGGTCGCGTCGCAGAATGGTCATCTTCTTGTCGGACAGACCAGTCAGATCGGTGTCGCCGATGTGGACACGACCGCTGGTCGCGACGTCGAGTCCTGCGAGGCAATGCATCAGGGTCGACTTGCCCGACCCGGATGGCCCCATGATGGCGGTGAACTCGCCGGACCGAAATGACAACGTGACGCCACGCAGTGCGTGGACCTCCGTATCACCTGATCCGTAGGTTTTGACGAGGTCCTCGGCGCTCGCGCTTGCGCCCTGCTCTGATGTCATGGCTCAACGGTGCCATAGATTGATCGCATTGCCATCGGGTGATTCCCCCACTGCGACCACCCCGGCGCCCCTGAGATCTCAGGGTTGCCCCTGCGACGCGTCAGCGGGGCAGTTGGACCTCGAACGAGTGCACCCTGGTCGGCCCTGCGAAGGCGTTGTTCGTCACGACGAACAGGGTGCGCGTGCGGAAGTTCTGCCAGGGCAGATCGGGCTGCCAGTTACCCCATGCCATCGCCGACATGTTGCCCGTCGCGAGTCGGGGCGTGCCGTCGGTGTTGAAGATCGACTGCTTGGGCACCGCCTTCTCGGCACCCGAGAGGTTGGCTCGCCCGCCGACCTGATCGGCGCCACGCGTGGTGGCCCAGTAGATCGCCGTGCTGCGGCCCTTGCCACGCTCGAGCACGAGGAAGTCGGTGTTGTTGACCGCGATGACGTCGGCCGCGCTCTTACCCGGATCGGTGCGATACACGAACTCGGAGTTGGTCTTCCCGAACGTCAACAACCGCGCCGACGTTGCGGGATCCTGGCGGAGACCGCCTGCGGTGATCACACTGATCTGTCCGCGTGGCCCAACAGCGACGCCGGTGAGTCCACGCTGGCCGGCAAGCCCCGACTTCTTCGACGGCCGCCAGGCCGCGGGCAGACCGAGGTCACGAATGTACGTGCCGACCGGTCCTGCACTCTGCAGACGCACGAACTGATGGTCGCCACCACTGACGACGACGTAGCCGCCGCTGGTGGAGCGGATTCCCTCGTACTGCGCCGAACCCGGCAGCGGCGGGATGTTGCCCGGACCCAGCAGTACACCTCCGCCGTCGATTCCGGGATTCGACGTGAAGCCCGCGACGCCCGACGTGTAGCTGAACTGGCTCGTGAAGAAGCGTGCGGGACCGCCTCGACCGACGTCGGTCGAGATCATCGCGAAGCGGTTGGCGCCGATCCGATCGATACCCGAGATCGCTCCGAATGTCGGGACACCGTTGATGTAGGCCGTGTCGGTGTACCGGGCGATGAACGGCGTCGCCGAATGCGCCGTTCCGGCAGACATACCGGAGATACCGAGTAGAACGGACGTACCCAAAAGCGCAGAGACGATCGTTGCCCCCCACGAGCGAAGACTCATAGAGGGCAACGATACCTCAGTTACGGATGGGGCAGAAGGTGAGATCAGCCCAAGCGCTGCTTGAGGGCGTCGAGCTCGTCCTGCAGGCTCGTCGGGAGCTTCTCGCCGACGAACGCGAACAGTTCCTCGATCAGCGGCAGCTCGCGCCGCCACTCGTCGGGATCGACCGCGAGGGCAGCCTCGAGATCCTCTGCGGGCACGTCGAGTCCGGTGACGTCGATCTCCTCGGGCTTCGCGACGATGCCGACCGGCGTCTGCACGCCTTCGTTCTCGCCCTCGATGCGTCCGATGATCCACTTCAGGACGCGACTGTTCTCACCGAATCCCGGCCACAGGAAGCGGCCGTCGTCGCCACGACGGAACCAGTTGACGTAGAAGACCTTCGGGAGCTTCGACGCATCGGCGTTCTTGCCCAGGTTGATCCAGTGCTGGAAGTAGTCGCCGACGTGGTAGCCCATGAACGGCAGCATGGCCATCGGGTCGCGGCGGACGGTGCCCACCTTGCCCTCGGCGGCTGCGGTCTGCTCGGAGCCGACAGTGGCACCCATGAAGACGCCGTTCTGCCAGTCGCGGGCCTCGGTCACCAGGGGAACCGTGGTCTTGCGACGACCGCCGAACAGGATCGCCGAGATCGGCACACCCTGGGGGTCGTCCCACTCCTCGGCCAGCGAGGGGCACTGCGAGATCGGTGTGCAGTAGCGCGAATTCGGGTGTGCGGCAGGCTCATCCGAGTCCGGCGTCCAGCTACGTCCCAGCCAGTCGGTCAGGTGCGCAGGCTTCTCGCCTCCGATTCCCTCCCACCAGATGTCGCCGTCGTCGGTCTCGGCGACGTTGGTGTAGAGGGTGTTTCCGGCGTCGATGGTCTTCATCGCGTTCGGGTTGGAGTCCATGCTGGTGCCCGGTGCCACACCGAAGAACCCGAACTCGGGGTTGATCGCGTAGAGACGACCGTCGTCGCCGAAGCGCATCCAGGCGATGTCGTCGCCGACGGTCTCGGCCTTCCAGCCCGGGATGGTCGGCTGGATCATGGCCAGGTTGGTCTTGCCACACGCACTCGGGAACGCAGCGGCGACGAAGTAGACCTCGTTCTCCGGGCTGGTCAGCTTGAGGATCAGCATGTGCTCGGCCATCCAGCCCTCGTCACGCGCGATCACCGATGCGATCCGCAGCGCGTAGCACTTCTTGCCCAGCAGCGCGTTGCCGCCGTAACCCGATCCGTACGACAGGATCTCGCGGGTCTCGGGGAAGTGGGTGATGTACTTGTTCGGGTTGCACGGCCATGCGACATCTGCCTGACCGGGCTCCAGGGGAGCGCCGACCGAGTGCAGACCCTTGACGAAGAAGCCGTCGTCGCCGAGCAGGCGCAGCACCTCGGGACCCACGCGGGTCATGATCTTCATCGACAGCACGACGTAGGCGGAGTCGGTCAGTTCGACGCCGAGCTTCGGGTCGTCGGAGCCGAGCGGGCCCATGCAGAACGGGATGACGTACATCGTGCGGCCGCGCATGCTGCCGCGGAAGAGGGGCGTGAGGGTGGCGCGCATCTCGTCGGGTGCGACCCAGTTGTTCGTGGGGCCCGCATCCTCTTCACGCTCGGAGCAGATGAAGGTGCGCGACTCGACGCGCGCGACGTCGGCGGGATCGGACTTGGCCAGGTAGGAATTGGGCTTGTGCTCTTCGTTCAGCTTGAGCAGCGTGCCCGACTCGACGAGTTCTGCGGTGAGACGATCCCACTCCTCGTCACTGCCGTCGGACCACACCACGCGGTCGGGCTGAGTGAGCTCGGCGACCTCGGCCACCCATGCCAACAGCGCTTCGTGTTTTGTCGGAGCGGTGCCGGGTTCCAGGCCCGGAATCGTGGCGGCGGTCATATTTCCTCCTCCGAGGTGGCGACCCGCATTGGCCGCCCCGTGTGGGTTGCTTATCCCCAGGATACTGTGACCGAGCGTGCGCTAGGGCCTGGGGCTACGAGATGCGGTATAGGCCACATTCGCACACGTCAGAGGAGGGTTGCAAGGTGACCCATGTCGGATTTCCGAGGACGTGCAACCCACCACCACCAGGACTTTCTGCTCTATGCGAACCCACTCACTCGAGTCGGCCGGAGTCCGTGGCAACCCAGATGCCGGTGTCGCGGTCGAGTGTCTGGGAGGCAAACGAGCCGTCGGAGCCGACCTGTGTGATGCGATCGACCTGACCGTCGTGGTCACTGTCGGTGTACACCGTCAGGCCTTCTGGACCACTGCGAGTCAACGAATCGGCGACTCCGTCGGCGTCGGTGTCGACGTCGGCGGGGCCGAGATCCCAGATGCGGCCGTCGTCGTGCATCAGCAGGTTGTCGGCGGGCGAACCGGGCTGCGCACCCGGCTCTGTGGGGTCGCCCCAGTCCCGGTGCTCCTCACCGGATACGTCTCCGACGTCGAACGAGTCGATATTCACTGCCTACCCCCACTGACTGCCCCGCCTGCTGCGCGGAGCTGTTTGAGACGTTGATCGATCTCGGCGATCTCATCGGCGATTCGACGAGCCTGGCGATCGTATGCGCGCAGCACCTGGCCGCCGATGCGTGATTCCGCCTCGGTGAGCTGCATGGCGACGCGACGCTCGACCCGGGCGCGAACGTCGGCGAGCACGTCGTTGACCCAGGTACGCACCTGCGCGCGCATGGTTGCCGCGCGTCGCATCCGGATCACCCACACCGCCACCGCGAGGCCGAGGAGGAGCGCCGCGGGCATGCTGATCCATTGCAGCGTGTGCACCGATGCCAGCGGCGCGACCGCGAGCCTGCCGATACCGATACCCGTCGACGCGCCGATCAACAACACCATCGCGTCCTCGCCGGTTCGCCGGCCCGACGGCAGATCGCGGCGGGCGCCGATCGGCTCGTCGTCGCGGTGCGCGGGCGGATCGTCGACGTCGAGTCCGACGAGCGTCGACGATGCGACGGCGTCGAGTCGGGTGTGGGTGATGGCGTCCAGGTCTGTGACGAGACGTCCAATCTCGCGGTCGAGCCAGGCGGCGTCGGCATTGAGGTCGGAGTCGGTCGTCGAGGTGCGGCGGTGTTCGGCGCGCGCGACGAGCGCACGGATCCGCGCCGCGATGTCGGCGCTGCTCTGTGCACGCACGCGGACGATTCCCGCGCGAAGCGACGCCAGCCGGTCGGCCCGCCCCCTGTCTCTGAGCGCCAGCAATTGTGCGCGACGGATCGCCAGGGCGTCGGGGTCGACGCGGTCGTCGGAATCCACAGGGGTCGGTGCTTGCGGACTCTTCGGTTGTGGGGCGCGCGCAGTGGGTTCGCTGTTCGGTGTCGCGAACCAGTCGAGCAGATCGCCGATCCCCGACTCGTCGACGGCACCCGCGAGCGCCGCGGCCGCCGACACCGCGAAGACCGGTAACGCTCCGGCGGGATCGAGTTCTGACCGATACCCGCGCACGATCCGCGGCCAATCCCAGAACGACTCGATGCGGCCGCAGACCAGCGCAACGTGCCCCACCACCGAGGTCAACTCCCTCAGCGCGGCGACGTCCTCGTCGTCGACGACCGCCGATGCCGGGTCGATGACCAGCACCGCAGCGTGCGTGCACGCCTGGTCGCGGTCTGGATCGAACACGACGACGTCGATGGTCGGACCCTCTTTCGACGCCCCGACCGCCCGGCACGCCTCCACCAGAGGCTCGACGTCGACACCCTCGGCGGCAGCAACGGCCACCCGATACCGCGGATTCACACCCGCCGCCGAATCGGCGGCGTCGAGCGTCGACAACTCGGAACCCACGTCACACCCCTCCCGTGCACAGGAGCCGTTCGACGCTGTCACGGTCGGCGCCGGCCGCAGCGGCCAGCTCGAGCGATGCGCGTACCTGCGCACCCCGATGCGCGACGACCGCGGGCATGCACGCCGCGAACGCCTCCCGCAGAGCGTCGAATCCGCTCGTCGCCCGCAGATATCCGGTGAGCGTCGACGCGCTGCCGGCCGCTGGATCGGCGACGGCCACAAGGCTCAGCGCACGCGCGACACCGGCCGCGTCGAGGCGTCGAAGCAGGTCGGCGCGCATCTGCGACTGCGCAGGCCGTGCGGGCGCGAGAAAGTGGCCGGACATCGACGGCATCACCTCACCGTCGGCGACAAGTTGGCGGAGGAACTCGAACTCGTCGTCGGACACCGTGGCGCACGCCGACAACTGCGAGACCGCGACGACGGGCCTGCCGAGCGACTCACTCGCGGCGCGGACGAGCCCGGCCACGGCATCGGATGCGCCGGAAACGGCATCGGCTGCGAGCGTGTCGGCCTTTCCGAGGACGACGACGGTCCGTTCGCGTGGCGAGGCGGCGAGCATCTCGTGGTCGGCACGTCGTGGCGCTCCGGCGAGCACATGCACTCGCAGATCGGCGCCGGCGAGCACGCTGGACCCACTCTCGGCCACGAACGCCGCGACACCGAAGCGCTCAGACAACGCACGCGCCATCGTGTCGCGACCCACCCCACGACGACCGACCACCGCAACCGACAGTGGCTGCACGTAGCGCCGGGCGGCGGCGTCGAGCGTGGCAAAAGCGGGCGAATCGGGCGCGACGAGCTGCCCGACCGATCCCGACGACAGTGCGAGCGCGAGCGGACTCCTTGGATCGATCACGCACTCACCCCCACTCAAGACCGGCCCATCTTCCCTGGTGGAAGGGTAGTCGCAGTTGGGCGAGGTAGCGCAGCAGATTGCACAAGCGGGTGTCGAGGTGTGCATGACCGACCCGATGGGCCACGATGGACCGGTGAACTCCTCCCCCGGACCGGCCAACGGCCAAGGCGACGCGTCACGCCTCTACCCACGCGTGACCAGCTTCCGGTTCCGCCGCGGCTCGCTGACGCCGGGCCAGCAGCGCAACTGGGAGACGCTGTGGCCGGTACTCGGCCGCGACCTGGCCACCGACCCGGCCCAGACCCCGGAACCACCCATCGACTTCGACGCCCTCTTCGGGCGCGAGGCACCCCGGGTGCTCGAGATCGGCAGCGGAACCGGCATCTCGACGGCCGCGATGGCCGCCGACGAGCCCGACGTCGACGTGATCGCCGTCGAGGTCTACAAGCCGGGCCTTGCACAGCTCGTCGGTCTCGTCGACCGCGCAGGGCTGACCAATGTGCGCATGATCCGCGGCGACGGCGTCGTCGTGTTGCGTGAGCTCATCCCCTCCGAATCGCTCACCGCGATTCGACTCTTCTTTCCCGACCCCTGGCCCAAAGCGCGCCATCACAAGCGGCGATTCGTCCAACGGGGCACCATCGAACTCATGGCTGACCGACTCCGGCCCGGCGGCGTGCTGCACATCGCCACCGACCATGCGGACTACGCGGAGTGGATCGCCGAGATCCTCGCGACCCAGAATCCCGAGCGCGTCCACGTCGTCCCCGCGACGACGGGGGTACCGATCTCCCTCGAACGTCCGACCACCAAGTTCGAGGGTCGCGCAGAGCGCGAGGGCCGCGAGGTCAACGAGTTCGTGTACGTCCGACCCCGCGAGAAGGGGACGGCGGACGCCCCGGACAACCCCGAAGCTCCAGACACCCCGACAGGCGGCGAAGGCTGATGACCGACACCCGTGGATCGGCCGCACGCTTCGCCGACACGATCTCCGGACAGAGCGGCGCACAGCGCGTCCTCCTGGTCTGGGACGCCCCCAACATGGACATGGGCCTCGGGTCCATCCTCGGCGGACGCCCGACGGCGGCGCACCGACCCCGATTCGACGCACTCGGCCGCTGGTTGCTCCAGCGCACCGCCGACATCTCTGCACAGGCAGCCGTCGCGGCCTACGATCGCTCCGTCGGCGATCACGCCACCGCTGACTACGGCAGTGGCGATGTCGACGGCAGTAGCGATGTCGACGGCAGTAGCGACGACCACAGTGATGTCGACGACATTTCGACGACGTCGGACGGCGCGGTCCAGATCGAACCCGAGGCGACGGTCTTCACCAACATCGTGCCTGGTAGCGCCGACGTCGTGCGGCCGTGGGTGGACGCGTTGCGCAACGTCGGGTACGCGGTGTTCGCCAAGCCGAAACTGTCCGAGGACAGCGACGTGGACCCCGACATGCTCGACCACATCGAACTTCGCAGGCACACTGTTGGGTTAGCCGGGCTGATCGTCGCCTCCGCGGATGGTCAGGCGTTCCGGGATCCGCTGGTCGAGATCGCCGCCGAAGGCGTTCCGGTCACGGTCATCGGTTTCCGCGAACACGTGAGCTGGGCGCTCTCCACGGATGGGCTCGAGTTCGTCGATCTCGAGGAGATTCCCGGCGTCTTCCGGGAGCCACTGCCCCGCATCGGGCTCGACTCACTGCCAGACGACGGCGCGTGGCTCACCCCGTTCCGCCCGCTGCGCGCGCTTCTCCGCTGAGAGAGCGCCCGTCAGCTCGGAGCGGAAACCCCAGCCCCTAGCCTCCAGCCCCATTACCAAACCTCAGCAAGCACTCAGGCACCACTGAAACAATCTCGGCAACTATCTCGGCGAGACTTTCTCGAAAGGAGTCGGCGTGTTCGGAGCCATCGGCACATTCGTCTTCCGGATGCGCTTTGCCGTCATTGCGGTGTTGGTCGCCATCATGGGCGGCCTCGGCCTCTACGGACTCGGGCTCGGCAATCACCTGTCGCAGAGCGGCTGGTTCGATCCGACAGCCCAGTCGTCGAAGGGTTCGGTCGTCGCCGACACCGCCTTCGGCCGCGACCACCGCTCCGACGTCATCCTCCTCATCACCCCGCCGGCAGGCACGCTGGTCGACGACAAGCAGTTCGGAAACAAGGTCGAGCAGGTCGTCGACGATCTTCTGAGGCAACATCCCGATGTGGTGCAGCGCGCCGCGGCTGCTCCCGATTCGACCGATCAGCAGGCCTACGAGAACGCGCTACGCAACAACCAGGAGATCATCGACCCCTTCTATCTGAAGGACGACACGGTCGCCCAGAAGGCCGCGCAGGACACCATCAGGTCGCGGACGTTCACCGCCGACAAGAAGCAGGCCTTCATCAGTATCGGCGTCGCGGGCAACGACGACACCTCGGTACTCGCGAACTACAAGAAGATCGAACCGTTCCTGCAGGGCGTCGTCGACGATCCCGGTAAGTACGGACTCGAAGGCACCCGATTCCAACTCGCAGGCCTGCAACCCGTTGCCGGTGCGATGGCCAGCGGTATGGACGACGACATCCGACGCGCCGAGGTGATCGCGCTCCCACTCGTCGCGGTGATGCTGTTCTTCATCTTCGGCGGTGTCATCGCCGCCTGTCTCCCCGTGTTCATCGGTGGTCTGACGATCGCGGGCTCGCTGGGCATCATGAACATCATCGCCCAGCTCACCGAGCTGAATATCTTTGCGCAATCGGTGGTCACGCTGATCGGCCTCGGCATCGCGATCGACTACGGGCTGTTCATCGTCAGCAGATTCAGAGAAGAACTCGCCGAGGGCTACACCACCAAGGCAGCGGTACGAAGAACAGTGATGACCGCGGGACAAACCGTGGTCTTTTCGGCGACGATCATCGTCGCCGCCATCGCCTGTCTGCTGATGATGCCGCAGGGCTTCTTGAAGTCCGTCGCCTATGGAGCGATCTTCTCGGTGTCGTTGGCCGCGATCCTCTCGATCACCGTGCTGCCGGCCATCCTGAGCATCCTCGGACCGAAAATCGACGCCTTCGGGTTGCCGTTCCTCCGACGCACGAAGACCAAGGCCGAGATCGAGAACGGTTTCTGGGGCCGTCTGTCGGGGTGGGTCATGCGCCATCCCATCGCCACCGCGGTGCCGACCGTCCTGATCCTGCTGATCCTCACCATCCCGATCGGGGGCATCAAGTTCGGCGGCATCAGTGAGGCTTATCTGCCGCCGAACAATCCGAGCCGTGTCGCCCAGGAGGACTTCGACAAGGCGTTCCCGAAGGAACGCACCGAAGAGATCAAGCTCGTCCTCTCCTACGACGTCAACGACCCCGACAGCGGCGCCAAGATCCAGCAGATCGCCGACGAGGCCAACAAGATCCCCGGCTTCACCAAGCAGTTCAGCCCCTCGGCCGACGACGGTGCGCTCACCGGAACCTACGGCTTCAACGGTCCGCAGGTCATCCAGATGTCGGCGGGTCTGGTCAACCGCGATACCGCGGGCGAGGCCGTGAAGGATCTGCGTGCCATCGACAAACCCGCGGGCATCAAGATGTGGGTGGCGGGAACTCCCGCACTGGTGCAGGACTCCATCGATGCCCTGCTCACCCGACTGCCGCTCATGGCGATCCTGCTCGTCCTGGTCACCGGGCTGTTGATGTTCCTCGCCTTCGGCTCCGTGGTCCTGCCGATCAAGGCTGCTCTGATGTCGGCGTTGGGCCTCGGCGCGACGCTGGGCATCATGACGTGGATCTTCGTCGACGGCCACGGCGCGTCGATCGCCAACTTCACGCCGGGACCGTTGTTCGCCGCCGTCCTCGTGCTGATCATCGCGATTGTGTTCGGCCTGTCGACCGACTACGAGATATTCCTGTTGTCCCGCATGGTCGAAGCGAGACAAAAGGGCGCGAGCACCACGGAAGCGATTCGCGTCGGTACCGCGCACACCGGTCGGATCATCACGGCCGCCGCGGCGATCCTCATCGTCGTGACCGGCGCGTTCGGACTGTCCGAGATCGTGATGATGAAGTACATCGCCTACGGCATGATCGCGGCGCTCATTCTCGACGCCACCATCATCCGTATGCTGCTCGTCCCGTCGACGATGAAGCTGCTCGGCGACGACTGCTGGTGGGCACCGCGGTGGATGAAGACCGTCCAACGCAAGATCGGCCTCGGCGAAACGATCCTCGACGACGAGCCCGGCGCGAAACTCGTTGGTGCAGGTGTAGGTGCAGGTGCAGGCACGCAGGGTATGCGTGCGGGCACGTTGATCGCCGAGGTACCGACGACCGCCATGCGAGCGACTCCGCGTGCCGCCGCGACGGTCTCGGCGGGTGCGGCCACACGCTCCACGCGCGCGGGGTCGGCACCCCGGCCGACCACTGCACCCCGGCCTGGCCCCACACCCCAGCCGACACAGCGTCGTGCTGCCCAACCCCCCACTGCCCAGCACCCCACTGCCCAACCCCCTGCTGCCCAACCCCCGGCCGCGCGCACCCGGCCGTCGCAGCCGCCGTCGGATCGACGCCCCGCGCTGCGCGATCAACGTCCCGCGCAGACGCTCGACGAGATCGAGCCGGTACGTACTGCGCGCTCGACTCGCCCGTCGGCACCGCGTCGTCAGAAGTCCGACCGTCCCGACACGGGCGGATGGATGCTCGGCGAGGGCGGCATCCGCCTGAACCAGCCACAGACCGGCGCCGCGAGCCCGTCGCCGCTGGGTCGACGCCCCGATCTCGACAAGACCGGCAAGCGTCCGCTCGTCGCGTCACTGTCGCCGGAGCAGGCGAGGGCGTCGCAACGACGCGCACCCGAGGGTTCGCAGTCGCCGATGGAGCGTGGACTCTCGCCCGACGCGGCGCGCCGAGCGCAGCAACCCGTCGCGCCGAGCGAGGATCACGAGACCCGCACCCCACCGCCGCGGCGTCAGCGCACCGACGACGGACCGAGTCGGTCGTCGGATCGGCACGCGCGCGCAGACGAGAATCCTGGCGAGAACCGCCAGATCAGCGTGCAGGAACTGTTGCGCCGCAGCCGTTCCGGCGAGTAGCGGTCAGCGTCCCGGTGGCCCTACCGCTCACTCGTCGATGCCGTGCTCTATCGCGTATCGCGTGAGTTCGACGCGGTTGCCGAGTTGCAGTTTGCGCAACGTCGACTGCACATGATTCTCGACGGTCCGGTGGCTCAGCGTCAGTTTGCGCGCAATCTGCTTGGCGCTCATACCCTTTGCGACGTAGCGTAGGACCTCGGTTTCGCGCTCGGTGAGCACGGGAGTCTGCGGCGCGCGGTCGGGTTCGGAGGACATACGTCGGAATTCGCCGAGTACGAGACCCGCGAGTCCCGGCGTGAAGACCGCCTGGCCCGCCGCGGTCGCCCGCACCGCGTCGATCAGTTCCTCCTTCGACGCGCTCTTCACCAGATAGCCACTCGCACCGGCCTTTACGGCGTCGAGTACGTCGTCGCGCTCGTCTGATGCGGACAGGACCAACACTCGCGTCCTCGGCGAGACCTCGAGCACGGACGCGGTCGCCTCCGCCCCGTTACCGTCGGGCAGCTGCATGTCCATGAGGACGACGTCGGGTTGCACCGCACCGGCACGACGCCCCGCGGCCCCGACAGAGCCGGCAGTTGCCACGACCTCGAACCCCTCGTCGGAGAGGTCGCGCGCGACGCCATCCCGCCACATCGGATGGTCGTCGACGACCATCACCCGCAGTTGGTTGCCGTCCTGTATCTCGCTCATCTCTTCTCCCGTGTCACCGGTACCGTCAGTTCCCACTCCGTGCCGATACCCTCGTCGGAGTCGAGTAGTGCTCTGCCACCGAGGGATTCGATTCTCCCGACAATCGACTGTGCGACGCCGAGCCTGCCCTGACGACGCGCCTCGTCGAGCCGTCCCGCGGCGATACCGACACCGTCGTCGCGGACACTCACGACAACGGCGTCGCCGAGGTCTTCGAGGAGCACATACGCACGCGCACCCGGTCCCGCGTGATGCGCGACGTTGTCGAGGGCGTTGATCACCGCCGCACTGATCTCGCGTGCCGTCGTCGCGTCGATCTCCACCGGGTCGGCGGGCGCACTCACCGCCACAGCCTCTCCCCCGGCCGCACGCAGCAGTGCGGTCAGATCCGCGGTCCCACAGTCAGATTCGGCCCCGACGTCGACATCTGCGATCAGACGGCGCAGCGCGACCTCCTGCGTTGCCGCTAGGTCGGCGAGTTGCGCTGTGGCGCCGCCGATCTCACGGCCGCGCTTGGAGATGAACGACAGCACCTGGAGCACACCGTCGTGCACCTCACGGGACAGTCGCTCGCGTTCACTTGCGGCCGCCGCCACGCGTGCGGCAGCTGCCAACTCCGCCTGCGCCCGACGGGCATTGACCGCCGCGAGTCCCACCGCGACACCGGCCGCCATCATCACGATGATCGTCGCGTTGCGGCCGAAGTTCAGATCGAGCCAGCCCTTGACGAAAGCGCTTGTGCCGCCGACGACCAGACCCGCGATGAGGCCGACGATCGGCCCCGCGAGCAGTGCCGCCGAGATCACCGAGTTGGTGGCCCACAGCGTCGTCGGCCATGTCTGGTTGTTCAGTGCCCACGACTCGCTGGCGACATACGACGTCGACAACATCAACGCGCAGGCGATCACCAGCTCAGCGCCGACCCAGTACCAATTACGGCCGAAGCCAACGTAATACGCGATACCGCAGGCGACGGTCCACACGGTGAGGAATCCGAACAGCACCCACGTCACGCCCGGGTGCAGCAGGTCGCCGTCGATCGCGATCCGGAACCCGAGCGCGTAGAGGTACGACAACAGTCGCAACACCTGCGCGCCGCGCCAGAGCGGCGTGACCGGATCACTTCTCATGACGACTCGTCGGGGTCCTTCTTGGGCGCGGTGTCGCCGGCCGTGGTGTCATCAGTCGTGCTGTCATCGGCCTTGCTGTCATCGGCCGCGACGTCGTCGGCCACGTCCACGTCGGCACCATCGCCGTCGAGACCCCGCTCGACGTCGGCCTCGGCGTCGGCTTTCGAGACCCCGACACCCTCCTCGACCGCCACGCCCGCCGCCGCGGCCGCGGCGTCGAGATCTCGGTTGTCCCAATGAGGTTCGTCGGCCTCGGCGTAATGATACGAACCTTCTCCACTCGAGATCGGTAGGTTGCGGTGGCCGGCGAGATATCGCACGGCGGTGTTCGCGAAGGCGATGATCGGCACGGCGAAGAGCCCGCCGATGATCCCGGCCCCGACGATGCCCGCGGCGATCGCGAGGATCACCGCGACCGGATGCAGACGCACCGACCTGCCGAGCAGGAAGGGTTGCAGCACATGACCTTCGAGTTGCATCACGCCGATGAGGAGCGCCAACACGATGACCGCGGTCAACCAGCCCTGCGTCACCAACGCGATCACGACGGCGAGCGAGCCGCTGATGAGCGCGCCCACGATCGGGATGAACGAGAAGAGGAAGACCACCGTCGCCAACGGAAGTGCCAACGGAACCCGCAGGATCGCCAACCCGACGCCGATACACACGGCATCGACGAACGCGACGATCACGGTCGCACGTACGTACCCCACCAGGGTGCCGAAGCCCGCGACACCCGCGGCTGCGACCCGACCTCGGGTCTTTCGCGGGATCAGACGGCAGCAGAACTCCCAGATCTGACCGCCGCCGTAGAGGAAGAAGATCGTGAGGAACAACGTCAGTAACGCACCGGTGACCAGTTCGGTCGCCGTCGTCGCGGTCGCAACGGCACCGCCTGCCAGCTTGGCCTGGTTGTGCTCCATCAGGTTGATGATGTTCGACCCGAGGTTGCGCACCTGTGCTTCGTCGACGTCGAGCGGGCCGTCGACCAGCCACTCTCGCGTGCGATCGATGGTGACCGTGATCTCTGCGGTCAGCGCGGGAAACCCATGGACGAACGCCCGACCGACGAAGGTCAGCACCGTCGCGACAACTCCCAGCGCGACCAGCAGCATGATGACAACAGCCAGCGACCTCGGGAGCCCCTTCCGGTCGAGCCAGTCGACGCCGGGAACCAGGAAGGCCGACACCAGGATCGCCAGCGCAACCGGAACGAACACCTCGTCGAACTCGAGAAACAGGCGCCCGAGCACATAGACGGCGAAGACGATCAGCAGGAGTCGCCACACCCACTCGGCTGTGGCCCGAACAAACGGGTGCACCTTGGAGCGGTCGAGCTCGGCCAGCGATCTCACAGACACCCCCGCCTCGGAATCTTCGGGATACTCGTCGGGTCGGGCGGCATGGTCCACGGGAGTCACACTAGCTGTCGTTACCCTTAGCCGTATGACGTCGGATACACCGGCGGTCCACGGTACCGTCCCTCGCTCTCGCTTCTGGTGGGTTCGGTGGATCCTGACGGCCGTCGTGGTGGCCATCCTGGCGGTCGAGGTCGTGCTGATCTGGCCGAAACTCGAGGAAGCAGCGCACCGGATCGGCGATCTCGACTGGGTGTGGCTCGTCGCCTGCGTCGTCGCGGCCCTGCTTTCGATGGACAGTTTCGCGCAGGTACAGCGAGCGCTGCTGCGTTCGGCGGGTGTTCGTGTCTCCGAGTGGAAGTCACTATCGGTGGTCCTCGCCGCGAACTCGGTCAGCCAGACGCTGCCGGGTGGTCAGGTACTCGCACCCGCTTTCACCTACCGCGAGACACGCAAGTGGGGTGCCTCGCCCGTTGTCGCGTCGTGGCAGGTGGTCATGTCCGGGCTGCTCGCCGGTGTCGGACTCGCAGTGCTCGGATTCGGTGGCGCACTGCTCGCGGGCGCCAAGACCAGCCCGTTCTCGGTGGTCTTCTCTGCGGTCGGGTTCATCGCGGTGGCCGTCGTCCTGCAGTATCTCGCCAGCCATCCGGAGTCGCTGCAGTCCACCGGCGAACGCATCCTCGGCTGGATCAACCAGGTGCGCAGCAAGCCGTCGGATCACGGGGTGTCGCGGTTATTGGAGACACTCGAACAGTTGCGCGCGGTCCAACTCACCCGTCGTGACACGAGTGTCGCCTTCGCGTGGAGCCTGTTCAACTGGATCGCCGACGTCGCGTGCCTGATGTTCGCATGCTGGGCGGTCGGAGCCCATCCGAGCGTCTCCGGACTGATGGTCGCCTACGCAGCGGGCAAGGCCGTCGGTACCGCGATTCCACTGCTTCCCGGCGGGATCGGAGTGGTCGACGCCGTGCTCGTCCCAGCGCTGACCAGCGCGGGGATGCCAGCCGCCGACGCACTGACCGCGGTACTCGTCTACCGGATCATCAGTTATGTGTTGGTCGCAGTGATCGGGTGGATCGTCGTGTTCTTCCTCTTCCGGTCGCGAATCCGTACCGACGACTCCATCGGAGAAGAGATCGATCGCGACGTCGAGTCGGGCGATTTCGACCCGGACGCAGCTCCGGAGCGGAGACAATACGGACCTGAACCGCCCCCGGACTGACATTTCATGTCTGTCGCCCGCCACCCGCAGCACGTCATCAACGATGGGTGGCGCTACCGTTGATACCCATGTCGAAGTCTGACGTGAGGGATCCGACCAGCAGTCGGCACACCACGACGTTCCCGCTGGCCGCGGCAGCGCTGTGCGACCTCGTGGCCGTCGTCGTGTTCGTGATGATCGGCAGGGCGAACCACCACGACGGCTTCGCGCTGGTCGGAGTGCTGCAGACCCTCTGGCCGTTCCTTGTCGGTGCCGCCGCCGGCTGGTCGATCGCCTACGTCTATTCACATGTCGGGTCGAGTGAGTGGTTCGGCAGCGACTTCCGGCCCGCACGCATCGTTCCGACCGGTCTGACGATCTGGATCTGCACCGTCGCGATCGGCATGGTGCTGCGCTACCTGCTGCACCAGGGCATCGCGCTGAGCTTCATCATCGTCGCGACCATCGCGCTCGGCCTGTTCATGCTGGGCTGGCGCGCGGTCGTCGCCTACGCGATGCGGAAGTACTTCTGAGCGACCTGTAGTGCAGCGGTCCCCGACTTCTCACCCTCTGTGTAGATCACGATGACCTTGCCGCCCTGAATGCCGATGAACCAGCCGGGACCCTGCGGCCCGTTGGTTCCGACCAGCGCTTTCAGGCCGGGCGCGCGAGTGAGGTCACTGGCGTCGCCGGTCTTGGCTGTTGTCGTCATCGCCGCGAGGATCGGCGCGCTCACCGACTTGTCGATCGCTCCGAGTGAACCGCCGTCGACCTTGGTCGTGGCACCCGAGATGACCGCGGGAGCAACAGAACTCTGAGTGCCCGCGTTGGCCCGCGCCATCGACACACCGAGCGCAGCCATGTTCAGCATGGTCGCCGTTGCCGACTGGGGCCGGTAGTCAATCGTCGCGACACCCGGCTTCGGGGAGGTCGGAGTCGACGCGCCCGGAACCGTGAACGTGACGCCGAGTCCCAGTCGGTCGAGCGCCGTGTCCGACGACTCGTTGTTCGACTCCCGCGAAGACGTGGCCTTGTCGACGGCCGAGAACACGGGATCGAGCGTCGCCCCGACCGGATACTGCTGGTCGACGCTGTTTCCACGCTCGGCGGCGTAATCGTTCTGCGCCAGACCGAGAATCCGACCCGACCCGGCGTCGAGCGCCATGATGGTCGCCGGTTGTCCGACCTCGACGGCCGCGTCACCGAGGGTCAACTGCACCTGCTGGTTGATCGACGTCGCGACGTCGGGACCGGGAGGCCCCTGCTCCCCCGCGAGCTTGCGCGGCGCGAGGCCCGGACCCACCATCTGGACCTGCCAACCGGCGGTCGCATCAACGATCGCCTGCCAGTAATTGGTCAGTGCGGGCTCGAGCGGCGACGAGAGTCGACGGTCGGCCATCACGAGCATGCCGGTCTTGTTGACCGACACTCCTGGAATCGCCGCCGGATCGTTGGTCATCACACCCATGTCGGGATCGCGCAGGGTCACCGCGATGATCGGCTTGCCCGGTGCTGCCGCGAGCTTCGCGTTGATGACGTCCGGCGTGATCAACGGCGCGATCGGTGCCAATGTCCGCGACAGTGCGCGCACCGACGCCCCCTGGTCCTTGGTCTTGGCCGGGTCGAGGACGATCTCGTTGACCGGCGCCAACACCATGAAGGGCTTGCCGGACACGCTGTTGACCGTTGGAGCGGGCCGCGCGTCGGTCCGGACCTCACGGAGGTTGCCGCCGACGGGCATTCCCTGGGCCAGGAGTGCGGGATCCCAGGTGATCTTCCAACCAGAACTCAGGTGTCGGGCAGTGCCCGACGTCGCCGACTCGAACGAGCGGTCCTTGTCCCACCGCCAGGTGGTCTTCAGGTTGAACGACGCGGTGCCGTCGCTGTACTCCTCCGGCTTGTCGACGTCGACGTCGATCGACTGGGGATTCATCGCTGTGACGGTCTGCGTCAGAGCGTCTGCGGCCTGACCGGGGGCAGTGGTGTACGACGCTGCTGCGGTGGCGTCTTTCCTGCTCAGTGCGCTGGCGAACTCGCTGACCGCCGCCGCGGCACCGGTGTCGGGACCACTGGAGAGCATGCGCCAGGTGACAAAACCGCCAGCACCGACGAGGACTACGCAGGCAACAAGAGCTACCCACCGCAAGCAATACTTCATAGTCCCATTGTTCACTCTAGTCACACGAGTCACATCACTGACCTGCTTGCGGTCAGAACTCGGACTAGTCACGATCTCGTCTCGGTCCCCATCAGTCTCACGGTCGGCCGCCCGATCGGGGGCGGCGGCCAGGGACTTCGCGGTGGCCGGGTCGATGAGCTTCTCGCCGTCGGATTCGTCGCCACGAGGAGCGGAGTCGACGAGGAGGTCTGAACCCTCTGCCACGCCGGAGTCGACCTCAGCTGCAGCGCGGTGGCGGCCTGAACTCCGCGTCAGAGCCGATGCCCATAATGGGTCATGGTCTTCACGGTGTTCCGAGCCGGAGTCCGGGAGGTGACGTCGACCGATTGGTTGACCTCCCGTCACTCGTTCTCATTCGGCGATCATTACGATCCATCAAACACCCATCATGGACTTCTCATTGCATGCAATGAAGAAGTTTTACTACCCGGACATGGATTCGATGCCCACCATCATTCGGATTCCGAAATCGTCACGTGGGTGGTCTCCGGCACGTTGGTGCACACGGACTCTGCAGGTCACACCGGCGTCGTCTATCCCGGTCTCGCCCAACGAATGAGCGCCGGCTCCGGCATCGACCACACCGAACGTAACGACCCGTGGCCTGACCTGCACGAATCCGGTTCCGAACCGGTCCACTACATACAGATGTGGCTGGTACCCGACGAGTACGGCATCACGCCGTCGTACGAGCAGCGCGACATCTCCGCAGCACTCGCCGGAGGCGATCTCGTCGCCGTGGCGTCGGGCGACCCCGCTGCCGAAGCCGCGATCACGATCAGCAACCGAGCCGCGACGCTGTTCGCCGCCCGTATCGCGCCGGGCACCTCGGTCGCCATCCCCGACGCTCGGTTCACCCATGTCCTCGTCGTCGACGGCCGGGCCGTGCTGTCCACAACAGATCAGGTCGCCGAGATCACCCTCGCAGCAGGCGACGCTGCGCGCGGCGTCGACACCTCTGGAGCGACGCTGCGATCGGATGCGGGAGACGGGCCGGCCGAGGTTTTGATCTGGGCGATGAACAAAGCACTCGGAGAGCCTTAACTCAACTGCGAGCCCTGACTCAACTGAAGGTCGCGCGGTGGCGTGACAGGATAGACGTCGTGACTGCTTCGAAGACCGATTCCCTTCCTTCCGGCATCGACCTCGAGTGGGTCGACGATGCCGTCCGCGTCCAGGACGACCTGTTCTCCCACGTCAACGGCAAGTGGCTCGATACCCACGAGATCCCCGACGACCGTTCGGTCGACGGAGCATTCCACGTGTTGCGTGATCGTGCGGAGGAGAACGTCCGCGACATCATCACCGCATGTGCCGAGGCCGATCCGCCAAGCGGCTTCGACGCCCAGAAGATCGGCGATCTCTTCGGGTCGTTCATGGACACCGATCACATCGAGGCACTCGGGATCGGTCCGATCCGCGGTGAGATCGAAGCCATCGAAGCGGTCACGTCGACCGACGAACTCTCCGGACGCATCGGCCGTCTGCAGCGCCACGGCGTCGGCGGACTCTTCGGTTTCTACGTCGACACCGACGCCAAGCGATCCGATCGCTACCTCGTGCACGTGGTGCAGTCGGGTCTCGGACTGCCCGACGAGTCGTACTACCGCGACGACAACCACGCGGAAACCCGTGAGGCATACCGCGATCACGTCTCACGCATGTTCGCGCTCGCAGGCTACGACGACGCAGATGAGCGCGCGACCACGGTGCTCAACCTCGAGACCGCCATCGCGGGCCATCACTGGGACGTGGTTCGACGACGCGACGCAGACCTCACCTACAACCTCTTCTCTCTCGGCGAGTTCGGTTCGCTTACTTCGGGTTTCAACATCCACGAGTGGTTCGGCGGCCTCGGGACCGTCGGAGACGTCACCTTCGCAGAGGTCGTGGTCGGTCAGCCTTCGTTCGTCGACGACGTCACCACCCTGTTCGCCGAGTCGCCGCTCGAGCACTGGAAGACGTGGCTGACCTGGCGGCTGCTGCATTCGGCCGCGTCGTATCTGTCGTCGGAGTTCGTCGACGAGAACTTCGCTTTCTACGGCCGCACCCTCACGGGCGCCGAGACCATCCGCGACCGCTGGAAGCGCGGCGTCGGATTCGTAGAGGGCGCAATGGGGTTCGCCGTCGGCAAACTCTACGTCGAGGAGCATTTCCCGCCCGAGGCAAAGGCCCGGATGGACGAGCTGATCGCCAACCTCGTTGCGGCGTACCGCCAGAACATCTCCGACCTCCCGTGGATGACACCGTCGACCCGCGAGCGCGCGCTGGTCAAGCTCGAGAAATTCACCCCCAAGATCGGATACCCGGCGCAGTGGCGTGACTACAGCGCTCTGTCCGTCGACCGTGGTGATCTCATCGGAAACTACGCGCGCGCAGCATCATTCGAGAACGAGCGAGAGTTCTCCAAGATCGGCTCCCCCGTCGACCGCGACGAGTGGTTCATGACGCCGCAGACGGTCAACGCCTACTACAACCCCGGCATGAACGAGATCGTCTTTCCCGCAGCGATTCTGCAGCCGCCGTTCTTCGATCCCGACGCCGACGACGCCGCCAACTACGGCGGGATCGGCGCGGTGATCGGCCACGAGATCGGACACGGATTCGACGACCAGGGCGCCAAGTACGATGGCGACGGCAACCTCGTCGACTGGTGGAGCGATGCCGATCGCACCGAATTCTCCAAGCGCACAAAGGCATTGATCGAACAGTATGGCGAATTCACCCCCGAAGGACTCGACGACAAGTACAAGGTCAACGGCGAGTTCACGATCGGTGAGAACATCGGCGACCTCGGCGGGCTGTCGATCGCACTTGTCGCCTACCGCCTCGCCACCGAGGGCACCGAGCCCCCGGTCATCGACGAATTGACCGGCATCCAGCGTGTGTTCTACAGCTGGGCGCAGATCTGGCGCACCAAGACCCGCGACGCCGAGGCGATTCGTCGACTCTCCATCGATCCCCACTCCCCGCCCGAATTCCGTTGCAACGGTGTCGTTCGCAACATCGACGCCTTCTACGACGCGTTCGACGTCGCCGAGGGCGACGAGTTGTTCCTGCCCGATGTGGACCGTGTCCGCATCTGGTAAGTCCCCGAGTTCCGGCGGCAACTCGGCGATCAGTGGCCCACGCCTCGCGAGCGCACTGCTGCGTCCGGCGCTCGCGGGGTTGGTGCTGCTCGTCGGCTATTTCCTGCTGCCGATCAACCAGGAGAACGACGCCAAGTTCATCGGCCTTGTCGTGGGGGCACTGCTGCTGATCGCGTTCTGCGGCTGGGAGATTCGACATTTCATCCGGTCTCCGTATCCGGTCGCGACAGCCGTCGAGATGATCGCAGCACTCGCAACGTTCTACATCGTCGCCTTCGCCACCACGTACTTCCTGCTCTCCGAGTACGGCACCGACAGCTTCAATCTCCGACTCACGCGGGTCGACGCGCTCTACTTCAGCCTGACGGTGTTCACGACCACCGGCTTCGGCGACATCGCCGCGGCGTCGCAACCAGCGCGCATCGTCGTGTCGATCCAGATGGCGAGCAGCTTCGCCCTGATCGGCCTCGGCATCCGCCTTGTCACGCTGCTCGTCTCGACGAAGCGCTCGTCCGACTGAGCCGTCTCGTCCAGCTGAGCCGCTCGAGTCCCTGACTCAGCCGGGCATTTCGGGCAGCATGCCAAGATAGACGGCATGGCCAGCCCGCGGCGGACCGCGTCGTCGACCTCTCGTCTCCGCTGGCTCATCCCAGCACTCGGCATCCTCGCCTGGATCGTCGTCGGCTCGTTCACCGGACCGTTCGCGGGCAAACTCGCGTCGGTCTCCACCAACGACAACACCGCGTTCCTGCCGGCCTCTGCCGAGTCGACCCGCGTCAACGACGAACTCGCGAAGTTCCAGGACACCAGCTACATCCCCGCGATCGTCGTCGCCGAACGCTCGTCGGGATTCACCGACGCCGACGCGGCGTACCTGACCGACACCATCACACCGCTCGCGGGCACCGAGGGATTCGGCAAAGCATTCTCACCGGCGATCCGCTCCGCCGACGGCAAGGCGGCCGAGCTCATCGTGCCGATCTCGACCGCGGGCGAGCCCGCCGACACCGTCGAGAAGCTCCGCGATCTCCTGGCCAATCCGCCCAACGGACTGAGCGTCTACGTCACCGGCCCAGCCGGCCAGGTCGCCGACCTCGGCGAGGCGTTCGCGGGCATCGACGGCCTCCTGCTGCTGGTGGCGGGCGCGGTGGTGATCGTCATTCTCGTCATCGTCTACCGCAGCCCCATCCTCCCGTTCGTCGTGATCATCTCGGCGGTCTTCGCGCTCGGCCTCGCGTCCGGTGCCGTCTACTTCCTGACAAAGCAGGGCGTGTTCGACCTCAACGGCCAGAGCCAGGGCATCCTGTTCATCCTCGTGTTCGGTGCGGCGACCGACTACGCACTTCTTCTGGTGTCGCGCTTCCGTGAGGAGCTGACACAGACCGCCGACAAGTATCAGGCGATCAAGGTTGCGTGGCGTGCGACGATCGAGCCGGTCGCGGCGTCGGCCGGAACGGTGATCCTCGGCGTGCTGTGCCTGCTGTTCTCCGACCTCAACTCCAACCGCAGCCTCGGCCCGGTCGCGGCGATCGGCATCGTGGCGTCGTTCCTCGCGTCGATGACGTTCCTACCCGCGGTTCTCGCGCTCCTCGGCCGCGCCGCATTCTGGCCCGTCCGACCCCACCTCGCCGAGTCGGGCACCACCACCTCGACGCACCGCTTCTGGCACCGGATCGCCGAGAAGGTCGCGTCCAGACCGCGCGTCATCTGGGCATCCACCCTGATCGTGCTGCTCATCGGAGCCGCATTCGCCCCGATGTTCCGCTCCGACGGCATCGCCCAGACCGACTTCTTCCTCGGCAGCGTCGAGTCCGTCGAGGGCGCCGACGTCCAGGCCCGCCACTTCGACGCCGGCAGCGGCTCACCGACGTGGATCATCGCCGACGCCCCGCAGGCCTCGGCCGTTCTCGACGCTGTGAAGAGCGTCGACGGCGTCGCGCGGGCCGAGGTCTACACCGCGGGCCAGACGCCTGTGGTCCGCGACAACCGCGTGGCCATCGAGGCGACGCTGACCGACAACGCCGACTCACTCGCCGCGCAGGACACCGTCGTGCGCATCCGCGAACGTGTCCATCCGATCGACGACGCGAACGCTGTCGTCGGCGGTACGACCGCCACCGACCTCGATACCCGCACCACAGCCGAGCACGATCGCAATCTGATCATCCCGATCGTGTTGCTCGTGGTGCTCGCGGTGTTGATCCTGCTGCTACGCAGCATCGTCGCGCCGGTCATCCTGCTCGGCACCACCGTGCTGTCGTTCGCGACGACGCTCGGCGTCGGGGCGTTGCTGTTCAACGGACCGTTCGGTTTCCCCGGCGCAGACCCCGTGGTGCCGCTGTTCGCGTTCGTGTTCCTTGTCGCGTTGGGCATCGACTACAACATCTTCCTGATGACACGCGTGCGCGAGGAATCGAAGACTCACGGCACGCGCCAGGGTGTGATCCGCGGGCTGACCGCGACCGGCGGCGTGATCACCTCGGCGGGTGTCGTGCTCGCCGCGACGTTCGCGTCGCTTGCCGTGATCCCGCTGCTGTTCCTCGCCCAGGTGGCGTTCCTCGTGGCGTTCGGAGTCCTGATCGACACGCTCATCGTGCGGACGTTGCTCGTGCCCGCGCTGTCGATCGACATCGGACGACGGATCTGGTGGCCCAGCAAGCTGTCGCGCCGAACCGGTGAGAGTGAGACCGCCGAGCGCGAGACGACCCCCAGCCAGAACGCACTCGCGAACGGCGACGCAAGTGACGCGTGAGTAACCTGAGAGTTCGCGCAATCCAACCGGTCGAGTTCGATCGCGGCGCTAACGTCAGCGTATGAGTCCCGAACGATCGCTGATCGGCGCGCCATGACTCTCGCCGATCGTCAGCCCATCACTCGTCAGGATTTCGCGTCGCTGCGACGCGGCGGCCTCAACTGGCAATCCCTACCGCTGCGCCTGTTCGTCAAGGGCAACGCACGGTTCTGGGATCCCACGGCCATCGACATGTCGCGCGACGCCGCCGACTGGTACGAGCTCGACGCCGAACAACAGCGCAGCGCAACGTTTCTCGTCGCGCAGTTCGTCGCGGGCGAGGAGGCCGTGACCCAGGACATCCAGCCGTTCATGAAGGCGATGGCCGCCGAAGGGCGGTTCGGCGACGAGATGTATCTGTCGCAGTTCTGCTTCGAAGAGGCCAAGCACACCGAGGTCTTCCGGCTCTGGATGGACTCCATCGGCCTCACCGACGACCTCAACCCCTACGTCGCCGACAACCCCTACTACCGGCAGCTGTTCTACGAAGAACTCCCCGAATCGCTTCACCGCCTCGACAACGATCCGTCGCCGCTCAACCAGATCCGCGCCAGCGTCACCTACAACCACGTCATCGAGGGCTCACTCGCCCTGACGGGCTACTACGCCTGGCAACGGATCTGCACCAGGCGCGGCATCCTGCCCGGCATGCAGCGCATCATCAAGTTCATCGGCGACGACGAGCGTCGCCACATGGCGTGGGGCACCTTCACGTGCCGTCGCCACGTCGCGGCCGACGACAGCCTGTGGGATGCGGTCGGCGTTCGGATGGGCGAACTGATGCCGCTCGCGCTCGGGATGATCGAGTGGGTCAACGCCCAATTCGACGAGCCACCGTTCGGAATCGACAACTCCGAGTTCCTCTCCTACGCCGCCGACCGCGCGCAGCGTCGACTCAGCGCCATCGAATCGGCGCGGGGCCGCCCCGTCGAGGAGATCGACGTCGACGTCTCGCCCGAACTGCTCGAAGAGCGCTTCGGCGAAGAGGACGCGGAATCCCTCGGCGCCTGAGCCGCCCAACTCGTGACAAGAAACTAGAACACGTTCTAGTCTGATCATGTGGATGTCACCTACGACGAGACCAGGCGCGAACTGAGCACCGACAACGGCGTGCTGCGCTATCACGAGGCGGGCGACCCCGACGCGCCGCCGCTGATCCTGCTTCACGGCTCCGGCCCCGGAGTCACGGGTTGGCGCAACTATCGCGGCAACCTCGGGGTCTTCGCGCAGACACACCACTGCTTCGTCCTGGAGTTCCCAGGCTTCGGCGTCAGCGATCCCTGGGAGGGCATGCCCGTTCTCACCGCAGGCAAGTCCGTGCTCGCGTTCATGGACGCGCTCGGGATTGCTGCCGCACCGATGATCGGCAACTCGATGGGTGGCGTCGTCGGCGTCAACCTCGCGATCCGCAAACCCGACCGCGTCCAAAAACTCGTCACCATCGGCGGTGTCGGGCCAAACCTGTTCAGCCCGAGCCCAAGTGAAGGACTGCGGCTACTCCAAGAGTTCGCCGACGACCCCGACCGCGACAAGCTGATCCGCTGGCTCCGCGCGATGGTCTACGACAAGGATCTCGTCACCGAGCAACTCATCTCCGAGCGGTGGGAGGCCGCGATGAATCCCGAAGCGCTCGCCACCGGTCGCGCGATGTACGGCTCGGCGTCGTTCGAGATGCAGCAGCAGTTCCTCGCGACCTCCGACATCCCGCCCTACTGGGCGATGATGCACAAGATCTCCTGCCCCACACTGCTCACCTGGGGCCGCGACGACCGCGTGAGTCCACCCGACATGGCCCTCGCCCCCATGCGTCTCATCCCCGACGCCGAGCTACACATCTTCCCCCGCTGCGGACACTGGGTGATGATCGAGGCCAAAGAGGCATTCGAGTCGACGGTCGCCGCGTTCCTCGCGCGCTGACGCGCCCCACGCTGGTTGAGCCGGCGCGAGCTCGCGAGCACCGAAGTCGAAACCACCCCACCCCCACGCGCTGAGCGCACCCCTCCGCTGGTTGAGCCGGCGCGAGCTTGCGAGCACCGAAGTCGAAACCACCCCACCCCAGCCCCAACTCCGCCCAGTAAAACCCGTTGCCCCCGCCCAACCCGCTCTGGCATCGTTACCTCTCGCACGAGAGAGCAGCCGATCCCGGGGTACCGGCGATCATGTTCTGCGCGTTGGACTCTCGAGCACCATTCACGGAAATGGCAGGGCTCCTAAAGCCCGAGGTTCAACTCCTCACCAGACGCCACCCCCGGGAACTCAAGGTCGACGCCGGTCCTGCGGTCGTCCGACGTCTGACTTCGGTCGGTCCGCGGGCGACCCCATCGACGCGATCTCCCGCGGGCGGTGTCGCCTGCCGAACATTCTGCGCCACAACCGAATACACACCTGACAACTACTTGCACACACGACATGCGCGACAAACGAAGGGAGGTTCGCACCATGTCTGCTTTCACCGAACTCCGCCTGGCGACCAAGCCCGCCAAGCGGTGGTTCCCCAAGATCTCCGTACCGATCGGGTACACGGGACTCGAGTACCGCAATGGCGAACTCTCCCTGCACCTTTCGCCCGGCGAGTATCGCAAGCGCAGGGGTGCCGTGTACACGTTCGTCGACATGCGCGAGCGCGTCATGACCCTCGCTCCGCAGGACATCCTGACGTCCGACTCCGTGTCGCTGCGCGTCACGATGGCCGTCCGCGCAACGGTTGTCGACGCGGTCGCATTCACCGAGCGGGCCAGCGACCCGTGGGCGTCGGTCTACCTCGCCGCGCAGGTGGCGTTGCGTGAAGTCTGCGCAGCCGTGACCGTCGATGAGGTGATCACCCGAGCCGACACCGTCGACACCGGGCCGATCATCGCCGCGACCGCACGTGCCGGCCGGGCGGCGGGCATCGAGGTACTCGACGTATTGGTCAAGGATGTAATCCTGCCCACCGAGATCCGGTCGGCAGCAACCGAATTGGTCACTGCCAAGGCACGTGGACTGGCCAAGCTGGAGACCGCACGCGCAGAAACTGCTGCGCTGCGTTCGTTGGCCAACGCCGGTCGCGTGCTCGACGCCCACCCCGCACTGGCGCGCTTGCGTCTGGTGCAGGATGCGCCGTACGGCACCAAGTTCGTGGTGGCGCTCAGCGACGCCGAGTCCGGCACCGACTGAGGCTGGACGATCCCAGGGAGGCCCGTCAGTAGGGTGGCGGGTTCTCTTCGTTCCACTTCTCTTCGGCGCGTGCGACTTTCGCGCGTCGTTGGGCGTGGATGGTGTCGATGGTTCGGCGCGCGGGGTGATCGGGTGGTTTGGTGGGGATGAGTTTGGGGAACAGATCGAGTCCGCCGAAGGCGTTGCCGACAAAGGTGTGTCCGGTGGGGACACGAAAATTGCTGTCTGCAGGTCGAGTTGGTAGTCACGCCATCGACCAAACGTTTTGGTGCGGTGATGAAATCGGCACAGTGGTTTGAGGTTTTCTCGCACGGTCAACCCACCGCTGGACGGGTTGTGGTGGTCAAACGGGGTGCTGTGGTCGACGTCGGCCTGCCACACCGGGTTGGTGCACCCGGGGAACGTGCAGCACAGTTCACCCGAGCGGACCAGCGCGAGGAGCTTCTTGCTGGGCACATAGCGCAGTGCTGCGCGTGCAGCCGCGGCGTGGTCGGGGTGGCGCGGATCCAGAGCGCCGACGCCGGTGTCGAGGTAGTCGAATGTTGCGTCGGCGGCCAACTCGCGGACGGTGTCGGCGTCTATGACTCCGACACCATCGAGGTAGCCGGGCTGATCGTCCTGACCGTCAAGGGTCGATTGATTCGCGACGACATGAATCATCGCGCGCGGACCCACCGGCATTGGCATAGGCGTCGCGGTGGGTTCGGTGGTGTCGACGTCACTGGCGTCGGGGCTGGTGCAGGTGTCGCATCGGCAGGCGAGGTTGGTGTCGCCGTTGGCAAATGCGGTCAGTGCGTCGG
>NZ_LZMI01000018.1:0-37246 GCF_001665475.1 Gordonia sp. 852002-51296_SCH5728562-b
CATTCTGTCACTCAGACAGGGCATTTCGTCTATCCCTCACCGCCCAAACGAATACGAATCGGTGGATCGAGGCTAAGGCTCAGCGACGTCACACCCCGTCATGGGTGGGTAGATCCTTCGGGGCTTTACCCACCCATGGATCATCTGTGCCCCTCTTGTGACTGGTGTGGTCAGTGGCTCTGCTGTTAAGTGGACGGCGTGGACCGTCGCCATTTCCTCGCAGCACTGGCGGCAGGCACCGTCGTTGCGATATCCGGTTTGTCTGATTCGAAAGCCGCTGCGGCGCCGGGGCTTCCGCCGAACCTCCGGTTGCCGGGCTTGCCTGAGCAGTTACTCACGCCTCCCCTCGTTGCACCCCCACCCGTTGTGCCCAGCAAGGCGCCGCTTCCCAAGGGGCCGATCACCGCGCTACCCGGGCACGGCAACTATCTCGCGCTGACCATCGACGACGGGGTGCGTTCGGACGTCGTCGGCGCGTACATCAAGTTCGCGCAGGACACCGGTGCGCGCTTCACCTTCTTTGTCACCGGTGTGTACAAGAGTTGGACCGACCATCGGAGTTCGCTTGCGCCGCTGGTGGAATCGGGTCAGATCCAGCTGGGGAATCACACCTGGACGCATCCGTCGCTGACCTCATTGTCGGAGAGTGCGATCGCCGACCAGCTCAACCGCAACAAGCGCTTCCTGCAGAACACCTTCGGAGTCGATGGCACGCCGTTCTATCGTCCGCCCTACGGACACCGCAATGCGGCGGTCGACCGCGTCGCCGCCGACCAGGGCTACACGGCGTCGACCATGTGGTACGGGACGTTGGGCGACGAGCGGGTACTGCGCGAGCAGGACATCATCGCCAACGCGCGCACCTACTTCCGCCAGCAGGCCGTGGTGATCGGGCACGCCAATCACCCTGCGGTGACGCACATTTACCCACAACTCACGGAAATCATCAGAGAACGCAAGCTGACCATGGTCACCCTCGACGACTACTTCGTCACCGGATGAGCCCGCGCTCGAACGCAACCCGCACGGCCGCGGCACGGTCGGCGACACCGAGCTTCGGGTAGAGCCGCAGCAGATGCGTCTTCACCGTCGCCTCGCTGATCATCAGTTCGGCGGCGACCTGACGGTTGGTGCCGCCTCCGGCGATGGCGTGCAACACTTCTCGCTCTCGTTCGGTGAGGGTGTCGGCACGATTGCGGCTCATCAGGCTTCCCGCGACGCTAGGGTCGAGAACGCTGTGGCCGGCTGCAGCACGACGCACCGCTGAGATCAGGTCGTCGCGCGGGGTTGCCTTGAGGAGGTAGCCGTCGGCTCCCGCGTCGACGGCCGCGTGAATGTCGGTGTCGGTGTCGTACGTCGTCAACACAAGGATGCGGGGCCAGTCGCGGTCGGCTGCGCGCAGAGCCCGAATGGCCCCGACACCATCGGATCCCGGCATGCGCAGATCCATCAACACGACGTCGGGTGTCAGCGCGGCCACCTGGGCGAGCGCCTCGTCGCCACTGGTCGCCTCGCCGACGACGGTGAGGTCTGCTTCGCGTTCGAGCATCCCGCGAATCCCGTCGCGTACCACCGGATGATCGTCGACGACGAGGATACTTATCTGGTCTGACCGCGAGCTCATTGCGGTACTGCTTTCGACCCATCGCTTCGCTCGGTGGGAATCGACCGCTCGGTGGGAATCGACCGCTCGGTGGGAATCGACCGTTCGGTGGGAATCGACACGGAGACAACGCAACCCGCACCGGGATCGGATTCGACGACGACGGTCCCCCTGAGCAACTGCGCGCGTTCGACCATGCCTGTCAGTCCGAAGCCGCTGTGAGCGGATCGTCGTACCGCGTCGACGTCGAAACCGTCTCCGTCATCACGGATGTCGAGCAACAGTTCGTCGTCGAGGTAGGTCAGCGTCACCACGACCCGTTGCGCGCCCGCGTGTTTGGCGATGTTCGCCAGTGATTCCTGCAGGATGCGCAGTACGGTGTCGTCACTGCCGCCGAGGTCGTGGGCGTCGCCGTCGACCCGCAGTACCGCGGTGATGTGATTGCGCTTGGCGAAGGCGGTGAGCTGATCCTGTACAGCGGTGGGTAGCGGTTGTGCGTCCAGTGTGAGCGGTCGGAGTGCGTTCACCGCGCGTCGCGCTTCGCCGAGTCCTTCGCGCGCAAGCATTTTCGCGTTGTCCACACGGTCGCGGGTGGCGTCGGACAGTTCAGCCTCGTCGACGGATTCCAACTGCGTGACCACCGCGACGAATCCCTGTGCGACGGTGTCGTGTAATTCGCGGGCGAGGCGGGAACGCTCGTCGCGGATGCCTACGAGTCGTGCTTGCTCGAGGAGTTCGGACTGCAGTCGGGCGGTGCGGGAACGTTCTGCGAGGAGGTCTTCGGTGAGCTGGTTGCGTCGAATCACGGATGTCTCGCGTGCCTCGGTCACGACTACGACGGCGACGCCGATCACGAAGTTCAGAATCCACGCGAGTACCGACGCCCACCAGGGATTGGCGAGGTTCTCCCAGCCATAGCGTTGCGTCGCCGTCATCAGCACGCACGACACACTGATGGTCAGCACCATCGGGAGCCCGGTGAACAATGACGCGTAGAGCATGTAACCCGCCCACGACGCGATGCCTGCGATCGGTGTCGCGGCGATCGCGACGGCGATCAGCGTGGTGGTGACAGCGAAGATCCCCACACGCCGCCACATGGGCCCGATGTTGACGCGAGTCCAGATCTCGGTGAAGACCATCAGCGCGATCAACGCCGAGGCACTCACCAGATGCTGCGTCGACGACGCAGGCACGAGTTGGGCGACGACAAGCGCGACAAGATAGAGAACCCGAAGCGTCCACACCTCGGCCGTCGGGGGCACGATGATGTCCGGCCAGGTCAGCTCGTGCCGACAGTCGCGCCAGCGTCCCTGCGGTTCACGCTCGAGGTTGCGTCGGAACAGGCCGTGCGCCAGCGCAGTGGTGGTGAATGGGCTGTTCACTCCCACTTGAAGGTCCGGACCGCGATCGCGGTGGTCACTGCGCCCCACACCAGTAGTGTGCCGAAGTACCCGATCGCTGGCCAGCCCGTCGTCGCGGTATCGACCAGCGCCTGCGTTCCCGCACCGGAGGGAGTGAGGTTCGACGTGACGTGCAACCACCCGGGCATCGTCGCCCGGGGTACCCACAATCCGGCGAAGAACATCAACACGAAGAACACCAGTGAGCCGAATCCCGCAGCGACCTTGGCGTTCCGGAACAGCGACGCGATCACCATGCCCAGGCCGAGAAAAGCCCAACCCGTCAGCACATAACTGACGATGAACCCGACGGGATGCTGCGGCCACTGCCCCGAGATGATCCCCGGTACGACGACGATCAGCGCGAGACACATGATCGAGACGGCGGAGGTCAGCACGAATTGCGCGACCAGCAGGAGACTCGGAGATGCCGGAGTAGTGCGTAACCGCTTGAGAATTCCCATCTCTCGGTATCTCGTGAGTACGTCCGGTAGCGCCTGGACGGCGAGCAACGCCACGACGAACAGCACCAGAATCGGCTGGTACACCTGAAACACGCTCAGGCCGCCGAATTCGTCGAGCGGTTCGCGCGCGGCGGGGATCGACGCGATGATGATCGACGCCGCGACGGGCAGGATCACCGTCCAGATCACGACGCCCGGATTGCGCGCCAATAGCTTTGCCTCGGAACCGATCATCGCGGTGGTGGCGCTCATCGTCGTACTCCTTCGGAATCGTTTTCGGTTGTGGCGGCAACATGAAGGTCTGGTGCGTGCGTCAGCGCGAGGAACGCGTCGTCGAGGCTCGGTTGGTCGACGCGGAGCTTGCCGCACGCGATGCCGTGTTCGTGCAGCGCGATGATGACGGCGGACGCCACGTTGTCGGTGCCGGTGACGAGAACCCGCTCGCCTGTGCGCTCGACGCGGTGCACATCGGGGAGCGCTGCGAGTGCGTGGAGGTCGACGGCGGCAGTGGGGATGAACGACATCCGTTGGTCGGCTTGCACAGACGTCGCGAGGTCTGCGGGGGTGTCGAGGGCGACGACCCGCCCGTCGTCGATGACTGCGACGCGGTCGCAGAGGCGTTCAGCTTCTTCCATGAAGTGGCTGACCAGCAGAAGAGTGACGCCGGTGTCCTTGAGGTCTTCGAGCAGACCCCACACCTCGCGGCGTGCGCTCGGGTCGAGTCCGGTTGTCAGTTCGTCGAGGATGGCCACCTTCGGATTGCCGATGAGTGCCAATGCCACCGAAAGTCGCTGCTTCTGCCCGCCCGAGAGCTTGCCGAAGTAGGTGCCCTCGTGGCCGCTCATGCCGAGTCGGTCGAGTAGTTCGCGCCAGTCGCGGGGTGCCGAGTAGAAGCTGGAGTACAGCGGCATCGCCTCGCCGACGGTCTGCTTGTCGGGTAGGCGCGACTCCTGCAGTTGGATGCCGAGGGCTTCGCGGAGTCCGCGTCCCTCGTCGGCCGGATCGAACCCGGCGACACGCACATGGCCGCCGTCGCGTCGGCGAAGTCCGCCGATGCACTCGACGGTCGTCGTCTTACCTGCCCCGTTGGGGCCGAGGATGCCGAAGATCTCGCCTTCGGCGATCTCGAGGTCGACGCCACGGACCACCTGCTTGTCGCCGTAGCTCTTGGTCAGTCCTGCCACTTCGATCATTGCCATGCGTACAACGATCCGCCGCGCACGCCGCATGCGGATCCACCGCTCGACTACATTCGACTCAGCCGATCGGTGGACCCACGTCGACGCCCAAGCAGTTGCTAGGGTTGGCGAGTGGCGACGCGCAACGGGTCAACGAGGCGAGACGAACTGCTGGCGACGGCAGGTCGGATGTTCGCTGAGCAGGGACTGCGGTCGACGACGGTGCGCGACATCGCCGATTCCGCCGGCATCCTGTCGGGAAGCCTCTACCACCATTTCGATTCCAAGGAGTCGATGGTCGACGAGATCCTGCGGAGCTTCCTCGATTCCCTCTTCGCGAGATACCAGGAGATCGCGGCCGCAGACCTCTCCGCGACGGAGACGCTGCGCGAGCTGGTCGTCGCCTCGTTCGAATCGATAGGCGCACAACGCCATGCGGTCGCCATCTACCAGGACGAGGCCAAACGCCTTGCGGGACAAGAGCGTTTCGCGTACATCAACGAACGCAACGTCGAATTCCGTGAACTGTGGCACTCGGTGCTCGCACATGGCGTGGCCGACGGGGAGTTCCGTGCCGACCTCGACATCGAGTTGGCGTACCGCTTCCTGCGCGACACGGTCTGGGTCGCGGTCCGCTGGTACCGGCCGGGCGGCTCGCTGTCGGTCGACGACATCGCCAAGCAGTACCTGTCCATCGTGCTCGACGGGATACTGCCGCGCTGAATCCTTCTGGCTGGATCCTTCTGGGCGCCATTCAAGCTGCCGATTCGCGTCCACATACTTGGATGACCTAGTAATTTGGGTGTCGTTCGGTGGGGACGAAGGAGTACGCGGTGGGTACAGGCAACGGTGAGTCGACCTTGAAGAAATCGACCTTCACTGAATCAACGCAGGCGTCGGTCGCGACGGCACGCGGCAACACGATCAGCGACATGCTGCACCGCACGGCTGCACGCACGCCCGACAAGGTGGCGATCATCGACGGCGATGTGCGCCTCACCTACGCCGAGTTCGACGCCGCGGTCAACCGCTGCGCCAACGCGCTCACCGCGCGCGGACTCTCTCGCGGCGACCGGCTGGCGCTGATCAGTCACAACTCGTGGCAGTTCGCCGTGCTGAACTTCGCGTGCGCGCGGATCGGAGCGATCCTCGTACCGATCAACTTCGGACTCGGCGTCTCCGAGATCGCCTTCATCCTCGACCACAGCCAGGCGTCGGGCGTCGTCGTCGAAGATGCGCTCGGGCCGACGGTCATCGAGGCGATCGAGACCGCGGGTACGCCCATCGACATCCGCGGGTGGATTCCCCTGGCGGGGACGCAGGCACCGCGGGGATTCGAGCCGGTCGCCGAATGGATGACCACCGGTGACGCGTCTGCCCCCGGCGTCGTCGTCGACGACGACGAGCCGGTCCGCATGATGTACACCTCCGGCACCGAGTCGCGCCCCAAAGGCGTTCTGCTGTCGAGCAAATCACTGATGACGCAGTACGTCTCGTGCATCGTCGACGGTGGGATGGAGGGCTCCGACGTCGAGATCCACGCGCTCCCGATGTACCACTGTGCCCAGTTGGACTGCTTCTTCTCCGTCGATGTCTATCTCGGAGCGACCAGCATCATCCTGCACGCGCCGGACGCCGCAACGATGTTGGCGACCATCGAGGCCGAGCGTGTCACCAAACTGTTCTGCCCACCCACCGTATGGATTTCGCTGCTGCGCCACCCCGACTTCGATACGCGCGATCTCTCGTCGTTGCGCAAGGGCTACTACGGCGCCGCGGCGATGCCCGTCGAAGTCCTGCGAGAGCTGGCGCGTCGGCTTCCGGAGGTTCGACTCTGGAACTTTTACGGACAGACCGAGATGTCGCCGCTGGCAACCATTCTGCAGCCGCACGAGCAACTCGATCGCGCCGGATCGGCGGGGCGCGCGGCACTCAACGTCGAAACCCGCGTCGTCGACGACGAGGACAACCCGGTGCCTGTCGGCGAGGTCGGGGAGATCGTGCACCGCAGTCCGCATGCGGCACTGGGCTATTACGCCGACGAGGACAAGACCGCCGAGGCTTTCCGTAACGGCTGGTTCCACTCCGGCGACCTGGGCGTGATCGACAAGGACGGGTACCTGTCGGTCGTCGACCGTAAGAAGGACATGATCAAGACCGGTGGCGAGAACGTCGCGTCCCGCGAGGTCGAGGAGGCAATCTACCTCCACGACGGCGTCGCTGAGGTTGCCGTCTTCGGTGTGCCGCATCCCAAGTGGATCGAGGCCGTCACAGCCGTCGTTGTACCAAAGGATGGCGTTGTCCTGTCAGAAGAAGAAGTGACAGCGCATCTTTCGTCGATCCTCGCACCGTACAAGCGGCCCAAGTTCGTCGTGTTCGCCGAGGCGTTGCCGAAGAACCCGTCGGGCAAGATCCTCAAGAAGAACCTGCGCGTCGAGCACGCCGACATCGCGGGGTCGAGCTAGTTCACTTCAGCACGAACGGGTTGCCGAGTCTCACCCCAGCGCGCTCAGTGCTTTCAGCCGCTCGTGTGCCTGGTCCATGATCGATTGGATGAGGGCATCGCAGCTGGGTAGGTCATCGATCATCCCGACCACCTGGCCGGACGCGAGAACCCCTGCGCGCGTATCACCTTCGACAAGACCCGCGCGCAACAGCATCGGGGTGTTGCCCGCCATGATGACCTGCTGCCAGCTACGATCGCCCGACTTACGCATCGCACGCCCGTCGCGCAGCATCGTCGTCCACTTCATGCCGGTCAACTGCTTGAACTCGTTGGCATTTCGTCCAGCAGCGAACAGCGCGCGGATCGGGCTGCCGCTTTCGAGCGCCTCGACGAGTGGGGTGCGCAGTACCCGATGCGGCATACCGTCGACCTTCACCGAGACGACGGTGTCGTTCAATGTGCGTGTCAGATACTCCTGTTTCACCGCGGTGGGAACCGCGGAGTCGGCGGTGAGCAGGAATCTGGTGCCCATCGCGACACCTTCGGCTCCGTATGCCAGCGCCGCGGCGAGCCCTCGACCGTCGAAGAAGCCTCCCGCCGCGACCACTGGCATGTCGGAACCGTTGTCGCGCAACGCATCCAGCACTGAGGGAAGCAGTAGCGTCGTCGCGACCGGTCCGGTGTGGCCGCCGCCCTCGCCGCCCTGCACGATCACCGCATCCGCACCCCACGACGCGACCTTCACGGCGTGTTTGGCCGCTCCGATCGACGGGATCACCACGACGCCGTTGTCCTTGAGCTTCGCGATGAGGTCCTTCTTGGGTGCCAGCGCGAACGACGCGACGCGCACCCCCTCGCGGATCAGTAGGTCGATCCGTTCGGTGGCATCGGTGGCGTCGGCGCGGATGTTGATTCCGAAGGGCTTGTCGGTCAACGACTTCGTCTTCGAAATTGCCGCTTCCAACTCGGCAAAGGTCATCGTCGCCGACGCCAGGATGCCGAGACCGCCTGCATTGGAGGTCGCAGATGTCAGCGATGGGCCCGACACCCATCCCATCCCGGTCTGCACGATCGGGTATTCAACGCCGACCAACTCGGTGAACCGAGTCGGGAGCGCGGCCGCGCGCGCCGTCGAACTCATTTGACCTCCCGACCGCGAACACCCTTGGGGTCCAGGATGTCTCGGATGATGGCCAGCTCGTTCTCCGATGGCAACCGTGTCGGCGTAGCCTGCTCGAGTCCCGCGATCTCGAACGAGGTGTTCTCGACGACCTCGTCCGCCCCGACACCGGGGTGTAGCGACAGCGCCCGCATCGTGTGGCCGGGTCCGCCGAAGTCGAAGACACCGAGATTGGTGACGACGCGATGAATATCGAGGTCGTCGAATGCCGGATTGTCGGGATCGACCTTGTCGTAACCGATTCCGCTGACGACGTCGACCTCATCGCAGAACACGCGCGCGGAATGTCGGGGTACCCAGTAGCTGGTCGGATGGTTGATGGTGTTGCCCGGAGCGCCGCGCACGCCGAACATCTGGCGCGTGGGGTGCTGGAGCGGACCGAACGCCGACAGGTTCTGATTGCCGTGACGGTCGATCTGGTTGGCGCCCATGACCACGTGTCGCCGACCCGACGTCACCACGTCGAAGACCTTGGAGAACGGCATCCATCCTTCGATGGGCCCCGACTTCCCGATCGGCGGTGTGTCGGCGAGGATCAAGGCCTCACCGTCGGTGATGAGCAGGTCGGGCGAGAAGGTCAGGCGTGCAAGCCGTGCACCGAGCAGGGGCACCGGAGCCATGGGCGATGCCATGATCTCGCCGGAGTCACGGAAGATCTCGGCGCATGCGACGACGCACACCTCTGCGCGGGTCACAGCCGTTTCTGTTGCCGCAGTTGTCACTTCGACTCCTCTTGCTCGCCGCGCCAGGCGTCGACCTCGCGCTGGTAGGTCTCCTCGTCGACGTCGAGGAAGCGGCGACGGAACGTCGACCACTTCTCGGGATCCTTCGCGGAGTCGACGTAGAACCGCTGAAACGCCTCGTCGCGGCCGTACTCGCCCGCGAACGTGAAGTGGGCGCCATTGGGCGCGTGGACGACCTTGTCGACGTGCATCCGATTGAGGAGAAGCCGTTGCGTCGGAACGGACTTGGCCAGTACCTCGGTCGAGACCAGTTGACCGGTCTCGAGGTAGCGACGCTGCGCCGCGGCGCAGAACAGGTCGTCCATGTACGGGTCGACGCCGGTGTAGGCGGCGTTGCCGCGGGAGTCGGCGAGGTCGAGGTGGACGAATGCGGCGTCGAGTCGCAGTGCAGGCATGGCGATCAGGGTTTGGGTGCGGCCGTCGGGATCGGGATACGGCGACGTGACGGTCTTCAGTTCGCCCTCCCAGAAGTCCGGCACCGACGACCCGAGTCCGGCGCGTGTCGGCAGGAACGGCAGGCGAGCGGCAGCGGCCTGCAGCCCGCACTTGACCATGCCCTCGTCCATCTCACGGGATTCGATGGCGCCACTCGTGCGCGCCGCCGAGAACCACGGATCGTAGAAGGGTGCCGAGTCGAGCGAGACGAAGCCGTAGTACGCGCGACGGACTTTGCCTGCGGCGCACAGTAATCCGAGGTCGGCGCCGCCGTAGGTGACGACCGTCAGATCCTTGACGTCGGAGCGGGCGAGGGCCCGGACGAGTGCCATCGGCTTGCGACGCGAACCCCACCCACCGATTCCGATGGTCATGCCGTCGCGGAGTTCACCGATGACGTCGTCGAGGGTGCTGGTCTTGTCGGTCGGCGTCGCGGTCTGGGGCGTTGAGGTTTGGGTCATGTCAGCGGCTCCCCTGTGCGGTCTTCGGCTTTCCGGTCGCGACGAAGGCGTCGCGGTGCTCGTCGGCAACGCCTGCAAGATTGAGTTCGAAGGTGTAGCCCTGCTCGAGGCGATAACTGGCCTTCACGTCGACAGGGTCGATGTGGTTGATCGCCGATTTCGCCGCGCGGATGACCCTCGTGTCCTTCGCGGCGATCTGCTCGGCGACGTCGAGCGCCGTCGCGTCGAGCTCGTCGGCAGGCACCACCTTGTAG
Organism: Gordonia sp. 852002-51296_SCH5728562-b; assembly: GCF_001665475.1. Lineage (NCBI taxonomy): Bacteria > Bacillati > Actinomycetota > Actinomycetes > Mycobacteriales > Gordoniaceae > Gordonia > Gordonia sp. 852002-51296_SCH5728562-b. The sequence goes on from NZ_LZMI01000018.1 coordinate 10,168, forward strand.
ACAGACCCGAAGTGCAGGAGCTGTTCTGCGGTGACGTTGCTCGCCGTGTAGTACAGCGTGCGCATCATGTGCTGCGGGACGAGACGGGCGAGGTGCGTTGCGGCGCCGAGTGCGCCGCGGTCGACCTCCGGCAGCCCGAAGACGGCGCCCTCCGACGCGACGATCACGTCGGCGTTGCCGACAAGACCGATTCCGCCTCCGACGCAGAATCCGTTGACGGCGACGATGACCGGCACCTTGCAGTCGTAGACCGCGGAGAACGCGGCGGCACAGCCGTGATTGGCGCCGATCAGCGCGTCGAACCCCTCGGTTGCCTGCATCTCCTTGATGTCGACGCCCGCGTTGAATCCCCGACCTTGCGCCCGCAACACCACCGCGTGGGTGTCGAGATCGTCGCCCGCGGCGAGAATCGCGTCGGCCAACTCGAACCACGCGGCCGACGGTAACGCGTTGACCGGCGGATAGTCGACGGTGATGGTGGTGACACCACTCGCCGAGCGCGTACTGGTGATCGGCACGCCATGCCCTCCTCCCGGGACGCATCCCGTGTTGTGAACCCCGTTATCGAGGCAGTGAACCCGGATAACCACTGACTCTGGAAAACATCAACCAAGCAAATGCTTGGTTGTTTGGTAGGGTAGCACCCATGGGTCCGCGGTCACAGGTCACACGTCTCGACCCGCCACGGGAGACGAATCTCGGTGTGGAGAAGAAGGTCGTCCTCGTCACCGGTGGTGCGCGCGGCGTCGGCCTGGGTATCGCCAAGGTGTTGGCCGATCTCGGTGCGGTCCCGGTGATCTGCGCGCGCAACCCGACCGACGACGCGTTGGCGCTCGGTGAGTTCATCGCGTGCGACGTGCGCGACGAGGCTTCGGTGACCACGATGGTCGCGCAGATCGTCGAGACCTACGGGTCGCTCGACGGCGTCGTCAACAATGCGGGTGGATCGCCGTTTGCGCTCGCCGCCGACGCGTCGTCGTCGTTTGCGGGCAAGATCGTCGAACTGAACCTGCTCGCACCACTACTGGTCGCACGCGCCGCGAATGCGGTGATGCAGCAACAGGAATCGGGCGGAGCGATCGTCAACGTGTCGAGTGTCAGTGGCCACCGGCCGTCGCCGGGTACATCCGCGTACGGCGCGGCAAAAGCCGGTCTCGACAACGCGGCGACGTCGCTGGCCGTCGAGTGGGCGCCTCGTGTGCGGATCAACTCCGTGATCGCCGGTCCGGTGGAAACCGAACTGGCACAGATGCATTACGGTGACGCTGACGGCGTCGCAGCGGTGGGGCGCACCATTCCGATGGGGCGGATGGCGACGCCGGAGGATGTCGGCAATGCCGTCGCCTTCCTGCTCTCACCGCTCGCCGGCTACATCACCGGCTCGATGCTCACCGTCCACGGTGGTGGCGAGAAGCCGGCATTTCTCGACGCCGCCAACGCGGGTAACGCCTTGTGAGTCAGTAAGAGTCAGAGTTCGAAAAGGGGACGAATCCACATGAGGGGATTGTGTTGAGCGACAACGGACATGGGTCGAACGCGGGTCGCGTGGCGATCGTGACGGGCGCGGGTCAGGGGATCGGACGTGCCCACGCGCTGGCGTTCGCGGCCGACGGCGCGGCTGTCGTGGTGAACGACTACGCCGAGGATGCCGCCGCAGCGGTCGTCGAGGAGATCACCGCGAGTGGAGGTCAGGCGGTTGCCTCGGTCGGCGACGTCGCCGACTGGGACTCCGGTGCCGCGATGGTGGCGACCGCGCTCGACGAGTTCGGTGGCCTCGACATCCTGGTCAACAACGCGGGTTTCGTGCGCGACAGGATGCTCGTCGCGATGTCGGAGGACGAGTGGGACGCCGTCGTCCGGGTCCACCTCAAGGGACACTTCGTCGGACTGCGCCACGCCGCCGCGTACTGGCGGGCGGAATCCAAAGCGGGCTCGACTCGGCAGGCTCGCGTGATCAACACGTCGTCGGGCGCGGGGTTGTTCGGATCGGTTGGCCAGGGCAACTATTCGGCAGCGAAGGCAGGCATAGCGGAACTCACCGTCCAGGCCGCGGCCGAGCTGGGTGCCTACGGTGTGACGGTCAACGCGATCGCACCGTCGGCGCGCACGCAGATGACGTTGGGGGCCGGCGAGGCGATGGCCGCGCAGATGGCCGCACCCGACGACGGCTCGTTCGACGCGATGGACCCGGCGAACATCTCCGCGCTGGTCGTGTGGCTCGGATCGGTCGAATCGTCGAACGTCACCGGAAGGGTCTTCGAGATCGAGGGCGGCAAGATCACCGTCGTCGACGGCTGGCAGCGCGCGGCGTCGATCGACAAGGGCGCCCGCTGGGAGCCTGCCGAACTCACGACCGTCGTCGACGATCTGCTGGCCAAGACGCCGGCCCCGGTGCCCGTGTACGGGGCACGATGACCGACGGTGCTCCTGTCGACGAGGGCGATTCCGTTGGCGGACAACGGATTGCCGCCGCGCGGGCGTACGTTGACGCGCTGGTGAGCCACGATCCGTCCGGTGTTCGTCTTCACCCGGATTGCACGCGTGTGGAAATGGGGATCAAGACCGGGCGAAGCGGCGACCATATCGCCCGCAGCCTGGCACGCGGCCCGCAATTCCGTCTGATTCATCGGGTCAGCGGGTTCGAGGCGGCGGTCGCGGGCCACACGGTGTCGACGAAGTATCGAGTCCACGTGGCCCCCAAGGCATTAGGGCTGTGGGCGCCGGTGAGCGAATCGTTCCTGATCGACGACGAGCTCCGGATTCGCACCATCGTCGCGCGTTTCGGACTTCCGCGTCGACGCTGAGTGGCGTACTCAGCGTCGACGCGGTGGTGCCGGAAGAGGCTTGTCAGACGCCCGGCGCGCGCACCACCATCGGGACTCCGGGGAAGTAGCCCGCCATCTCCGAGCGTGCCTTGCGCATCGCGGCGGTGGCGTATCCCTGCTTGCGGAAGTCGGGGTGGACCCAGACGCGGACGTCGACCTCGCCGTCGGTGAGTTCGCCGAAGACAAACCCCACCTTGTCGTCGCCGTCGGTCACGACCAGCCACGCCGCCTCTTCCTCGTCGACCCGTCCTGCGGCCTGTGCGATCTCCTGGTCGATCTCGCGGGCCGGCTGGCCCGAGCCGTCTCCGGCGACCCCCAGCTCGCGGGTCCGCTCGGCGAACAGTTCGGCGTCGTCGCTGGGGGAGAAGGCACGCAGCACGACGGTGTCTCCGCTGCTCGCGGGACGCTCGGCGAGTGTGAAGGTCAGTTGGTGGTTCAGGTCGTCGAGTTCGCTCTGATTTCGTCGGCGTTCGTCCTTGGTTAACTGGTCGAGCTTCATGTCGAGGATTGCCGATGCGCCGAGCTGTGATTTGCCGAGGAGTTCTGCGATCGCGGAGACGGCTTGGGTGTGATCGTCGGCGTCGACGATGGCGTCGAGCACCTCATGTCGTCGGTCGAGAGCGGTGAGGAGAGCGTCGGCGATGTCGCGACGTTCGGTTGCCAGATCCACATCAGTCATGCTGTCGATCCTAGTGAGCTACTGGCCGGTACGACATGGAACAGGTTCTAGTTCTCCATCGCGGCCGCGAAATCTTGATTGTCGCACCTAGAGGCAGCAATCGGCTGGTTGACCTTTCATGAATCTAGAACACGTCCTACTCTGAGACGCATGGCATCTGAGATCTCTGAGTCCGAAATCGACCACTTGCGCGGATCGACCCATATGGGCGACCTCCTTGTCGCGGCACTGGCCAAGAACGCGTCGGGCAACGTGCTCGAACTCGGCGACACCACGCTCACGGGCGCGCAGATGGCCGACGAGATCAGCCGCTACGTCCAAGCTTTTGAGGGGCTTGGTTCGGGCACGGGATCGTCGGTGGGTCTGCTCGCGCTCAATCGCCCCGAGGTGCTGTTCGTCATCGGTGCTGGCCAGACGCAGGGTTGGCGACGCACCGCACTGCATCCGTTGGGCTCGCTCGACGATCACGCGTACGTGTTGTCCGACGCCGGAGTGACGACGCTCGTCATCGATCCGGTGCCGATGTTCGTCGAGCGCGCAGTCGCACTCATGGAACGAGTCGACGGACTCAAGCAGATCTTCACGCTCGGTCCCGTGCCCGAGGCGTTGTCCGACGTCGGTCGCGACGTCGTCGCGGAGGCTGCGGGTTACGACGCGACGCCGCTGACCGCGGCCGAACTCTCGCCGGATCACATCATGTCGATCACCTATACCGGCGGCACCACCGGCAAACCCAAGGGTGTCATCGGCACCGTTCGCGCGATGACGACGATGACCCAGATCCAGTTGTCGGAGTGGGAATGGCCGACGCGGCCGCGCTTTTTGATGTGTACGCCACTGTCGCACGCGGGCGCGGCGTTCTTCCTCCCCACGCTGATGAAGGGCGGGTCGATGGTGGTGCTGAGCAAGTTCGATCCCGCGGAGGTGTTGCGCACCATCGAGGAGGAGAAGATCAGCGCCACCATGCTCGTGCCGTCGATGCTCTACGCCCTGATGGACCATCCGGACTCGCGCACCCGTGATCTCTCGTCACTGGAAACCGTGTATTACGGTGCCTCGCCGATCAATCCGGTGCGGCTGGCCGAGGCCATCGAGCGATTCGGACCGATCTTCGCGCAGTATTACGGGCAGTCGGAGGCGCCGATGGTCATCAGCTACCTCGCCAAGGACGAGCACCCCAGGCCGGGCGAAGACACGCGCAGGCTATCGAGTTGTGGGCGGCCGTCGTCGTTTCTGCGTACCGCGCTCCTCGGACCCGACGACAAGCCGGTGGCGCAGGGCGAGCCGGGCGAAATCTGTGTTGCCGGACCGCTTCTCGCCGCGGGCTACTGGGGATTGCCGGAGCAGACCGCGGAGACGTTCCGCGACGGATGGCTGCGTACGGGTGACGTCGCGCGTGAGGACGCCGACGGATACTGGTACATCGTCGATCGCACGAAGGACATGATCGTCACCGGTGGCTTCAACGTGTTTCCGCGAGAGGTGGAAGACGTTGTCGCAGAGCATCCGTCGGTCGGTCAGGTCGGTGTGATCGGTGTGCCCCACGAGAAGTGGGGTGAGGCGGTGACCGCCGTCGTCGTGTTGCGTGGCGATGTCGAGGCCGATGACGATGACCGGCAGCGAATCACAGCGGAGATCCAGGACGCGGTGAAGCAGCGCAAGGGGGCGGTGCAGTCGCCGAAGGACGTGATCTTCGTGGAGTCGCTGCCGCTGACCGGACTCGGCAAGCCCGACAAGAAGGCCCTGCGCGCTCAGTTCTGGGCGTCGTCGGATCGCGGTGTCGGGTAGGAGGTTTGGGTGGATCAGGGGGCACGGGCCATCAGGTCGGGCCCGCGGCCGCCTCCAGGATCTCGTCGCATGCGGCGTCGACAGCCTCTCCCGGATCTACGATGTGGCCCGCCAACGCCTTGGCCGCGCGATACGGCTCGTCGGCGGTAAGTAGTTCGAGGTCGGTGTCCGACAGTCGTGACAGCGGAGCGCCGGTCCCGGCTCCGTGGTCGCGAAGTGCGGCGGCCCAGAGTGGTTGGTCGGCGCTGAGCCAACCGACAACCGATGGGATTCCGGCTCGGAGAGCGGCGGCGGTGGTACCGGCTCCGCCGTGATGGACGGCTGCTCGGCACTCAGGAAAGAGGATCTCGTGGTCGACGGACTCGGTGAGGTGCAGAAGGCCATCGCGCTCTGGCAGGGCATGTCGTGTCTGGGCGACCACACGAAGGCGTAGCGACAAGATTGCCTCGACGATCGAAGAGACCCGCTCGGGTGGGATCTGCATACTCCCGAAGCCGACATAGACGGGGGCAGGTCCCGATCGAATCCACTCGAGAATGCGGGTGATCTGACTATTGTCGTTGTGTCCGTTGAGTTTTGCTCGGGTCAGGCTATCCGGCAGGAGGAAGCCCGTGAACGGGCGCTGTTCTCCCCACTCGCGCTCGAGGAGCGGGAACAACTCGGCGTCGTACGCCTGGATCTCCGGTGTTCCCCGCCGCCGGAGCCTCGCGCCGATGGTTCCCGAGGCCGACGGGAGACCCAGACGACGGCGCAGTGCGCGGTCGTTCGGGCGCTGCGTGAGTGAGACGAGGTAGTCGGCCGCGCGCCACGCGGCTGCGCTGATCGCCGCGGGCAGCGGGCGATACAGCGGCGACAGTTGATGGTTGGGACGTATCGGGCAGTAGTGCAGCGGCACGAAAGAGATGTCTCGGCTCTCGGCGACCGTCGCAGCCCGTTCTTGCGCCATTGGTCCGCTGACGAGTATGTCTGCCACATCGGCGAGTTCACCCATGACCCTCTCCGACATGGCCGATCCGTATGATCCGACTTCGCGGAGTGCGGTCAACCGCTTATACGGGTTCCACGACTTGAGGTCTCGCTTCACGAGCGAGCTCGCGAGCACCACGTACCCGCGTCGAGACCCGCGCGGGCCTGCAGTCCGGCGAGAGCGCGGTCGCCCGGCCAGAGTGGGGCAACCGTGTAGGGGTCGGTCTGCATCGACAGCGTGCGATTGCTATCTCCCGCAGAGGATTTGCCGAAGCCGTAGGCAAGGGCGAGGTCGACCTCGCCGCTCGCGATCTTCACCCACGCCTCGTACAGCGCCCACGCGCCGTCCATTTCGACGTGGGACTCGTTGATCGGCGGCATCGCGCCGATCGAGTCGATCGCCGAGATGAACGAGAAGGCACGCCCGGCAAGATAATCCGACGATCCGCTGCACCAGAACTCGATGTCGGTGCGGGAGATGCCGAGCTCGGCGTAGAGCTTGTCAAAGCAGGGGATCAGCATTTCGACGCCGTTGGTGGTGCCGTGTGTGCCGACGATGTTGGGACTGTGGGCGAACCCGACGATCGCGATGCGGGGGAGGGTCACGTGCTTCTCCTAGAGATGGGGATCGCGAGTCAGAGGAACTCGCGGTAGGTGTCGTACTCGGCGTCGGGTTCGCCGGTGGGCCGGAAGTGGCTGATCGATCCCATCGACAGTTCGCGCTCGTCGTCGGGGACCCAGACCGCCTGCACCCGCATGCCCATGCGGACCTCGTCGGCGGCAGCGTCGAGGATGAGGTGCAGGAATGGGATGTCGGAGCCATCGAGCAGCACGTACGCCGCCACGTAGGGTGGCTTGATCCGCTGTCCCTGGAACGGCACGTTGACGATGCAGAACGTCGTGACGGTCCCGGTGTCGGGAAGTTCGACGTGTTCGACTGCAGGCGCACCGTCGGCGGGACTCACCGAGCGTGGCGGGAAGTAGACGCGCCCGGCGTCGACTCCTGAGCCGATACGCGTCCCGATCAGCTTGCCCGCCTTGAGGCCTTCGAGATAGCGCGATTCCTCTTCGGTCGCGGAGTGAATGATGCTGGTCGTGATCGGGGTGGTGATGATGACGTTCTCGTCGTCGGGGTTGTCGGCGGTGTTCGGCTCGGCATGCTCAGCGGAGTCGCCGGGTGCGAAGTAGGCGATGTCGTCGATGCGGCCGCTGCGTGCCGCGCGCCAGACCGCGTGGACCCGCATACCTGTTTCGATGTCTGCCGGCCCGTCGACCTTGACCGCGTGCAGCAACGCGGTGTCGGCGCCGTCGAGTCGGATCAGCGCCCATGCGAACGGTGCGTCGAACGGCTGGCCGTCGATGTGGTCGGGATTCCACGACCACGTGACGACCGTGCCGACGGAGGCGACGTCGACGATGTCGGTGATCGGTGCGCCCGTCGCGGCGTCGTATTCGATCGGCGGTACCGACACGGTTCCGTCGGCCGACCGCGATCCGACGATGTGCCCGTCGCGTAGCCCGAATGCGAACCGGCTCAGGGGAGAAGCGATTCTTCACGACGACCGCGCTGGCAACCCGCGGGGTCGAGTTCGAGTTCACCCAGGGCTGGGCGTGCAACTTCGCGCCGGTTTACTTCGACGTTGATCCCGGAGCTGACCCGATTGAACTGGCGCGCACGGCATCCGTCGCGGTGAAGCGAGCTAAGGGCGCTGCCGCGGCTCCGATCGGTGCGGTTCTGCAGGTGCTTGCGCGGTCAGGCGAGCTTCCACAGATGGCCGGTTCTCCTCAGATGGTGACCTACATCGATCACCGTCGGCTTCCGGGAATCGACGACCCCACTGTCGGCACAACTGTGGGCTTTCCCGGGATCGGCAAAACCAAGAACTCCAACCTGTGGCTGAGTCGGATGGTCGACGGGCTGGTCGTCGAATCTCAGATTCCCGACAATGATGTTGCGCGCGCACACATCGAGCGCTATCTCGACACGGTTGCTGCGCAGCTCAGGGCGCTCCTGGAATCTGCGGAGTCCGCGGTCACCGCGATCGCGGGTACCCGGGTGCGGCAATGAAACTAGCTGGTATACAAGACTATTCATTGAGATCAGGCCAACTCGTCGTCTTTCGTGCCGATCTCATCGGAGATGGTCTGCCTTCCGATACCGGGCTGTCGGAGAACGAGCGATTTCACGTCGATTCGCATCGAGCGGGACATCCCGGTTCGCTGACCCTGGTCCTCGACTTTCCCTATGCGGTTGATCGCGGGCTGCTGGAACGGCTCCCCGAGGTGTTGCTGTCCCGCCACGACGTACTGCGGACCTATGTTTCCGCAGATGGCGATGACCTCAGTCGGCGTGAGGTCCCCTTGTCGTCGATCGGCGTCAGCGTCGACTCGCAGGCTCCGAAGGGCCTGTCAGACGCGGGTATGACGGAGCTGGTCCTCGCACGAATCGCTATGGCGTGCAACCCAACCGAGCCGCTGTCACACTTCTTTGCTGCGGTGCTCCGTCCCGATACCACCACGGTGATCTGCGCGTTCGATCACGTCTATGTCGACGCCCGATCGTTGACGGTGCTCGCGGCGGACATCTCCGACGTGATTGCCGGCCGTCCATTGTCGAGTGCCGGCTCGGGGTTGGCCGCCGTGCGCGCGCACCTGTTCGGCGGCGAGGTGGCTCCCGACGATCCGCGACTTGCCGGTTGGTTCCGCTTCCTCGACGAGTCCGACTGGGAGATACCAGCTTTCCCCCTCGACCTGGGTCTGGAACCGGGTCGACGAGCGCCGATGAGAACACGGGTGAGCACGCTCCTCGGTAGGTCTGAGGCGCAGCACTTCAGCTCGGCTGTACACACGCGTGGCGCGAGAACGTTTTCGGCGCTGTTGACGTGCATCGGACGCGCGATTCGTCTGGCGGGTGGTCCGGCCGACACCGCGATGATCGTGCCTGCGGGACTTCAGACATCCGAGTCGATCGTTGCCTGGGTGGTGTCCAACATCCCGCTGCGTGTTCACGGTGAGGGGGATGTCGTCGAACTGTTGCCGCTCAACGCAGATCGACTTTCCGAAGCCATACCGCTCGCGAGCGTCGGACTGACGGCGGTCTATCAGGCATTCGGCAGCAGATTGCGTAGTACGCGCGGTGATGTCTTCATGGTTTCGTACGTCGATTACACCCGTCAACGTCGGCCCTCGAACAATGTTGCAGTGCAACAGTTGTCGGGAGACCACGCGACCGACAACGTGCAGTGGTGGCTGTGGCGCGACGACGACGGTATTCATGCACGAGTTCGTTACCCCGCTACAGCTGCGGCGGAGTCCGTGGTCGACGACGTCCTGGAGTTCACCGGTGCTGCGGTCAGGGAGATCAGCGAGCGCCTCGTTGATCAGCGAACATCAGTGGGCGCGTCGCCGTCGCCTGCGTTCTTGGAGTGATACCAATCGAGATAACCCCGAGTTCCGTAGGCCTGCAGTCGTCGAAGGGATGTGTAGACGACGGCATGTGGTGCGAGCGCTACGGAGTCTGCACCTGCGTACTCGGTGACACGCTGCTGTAACACAGCGTCCTCGTCGACATCGTCGATCTTCGTTCGCGGGAATCCGCCTGCCGCACAGTAGGTGTCAGCGGAGACAGCGAGATTGTTGCCGACGACCAGGAAACTCTTTCGTAGGTGCGCCGGTTGAGATCGTGTGCGCAACCAGGTGATGAAGTGTCCGAGACGCCACGTCGTGCCGATCAGGTTGAACGCAATGGCACGGGCTCCATCGGAGCTGCGGGCCCGCACCCGGCCTCCCACAAGGCTTTTGCCATCAAGCAGTGGGGCGACGATCTGTGTCAGCCAGTCCGGCGCGGGGAGTGTATCGGCGTCGGTGCGAGCGATGAACTGGGCTCCGCCGTCGATGGCATGACGAAAGCCCGAGTCTGCGGCGCTGCCGGTGCCCTTCTCGGTTTCGGTGAGCACATCGATGGGGACATCCGAGTGGGATGCGAGCTCGCGAACGAGATCGCCTGTCCCGTCGGTACTGTTGTTGTCCACCACGATGATGCGGAATGGCGCACCAGCATCGTGGGCGGCGGTATCGCGAAAAGTCTGCTGCTGCAACGCCCGGATCGTGTCGTCGATGTAGCCGACCTCGTTGTAGGCGGGGACCACGACAGCAACTCGCGGGTCTGCCAACTCAGTGCTTTCGTTCGCCATGCTGCCATTCAACCGGGCCGGTGGCTGTCCTGCACGTGAATGTGATGTGAGTAAAGCGACGTCGGGGTAGTGGGCAATCCAGAGACGCAGGGACTGCTCAGTGCGCGACCGGGCAGCCCCCGGCCGCGCCGTAGCGAACGGGCAGGTCTTTGACGCCGTTGAGCCAGCCTGATCGCACACGACGCAGCTCGCCGATCCGCTCGATGTCGGGAAGTACGTCTGCGACAGCGTTGAGGATCAGGGAGAGTTCGAGGCGCGCGAGGTTGGCACCGATGCAGAAGTGGGCGCCGTTGCCGCCGAACGCGAGATGCGGGTTGGGATCTCGGAGGATGTTGAACGTGAACGGGTCGTCGAAGACGTCCTCGTCGTAATTTGCCGAACCGTAGAAGATTCCGACCCGTTGTCCCGCGGCGATGTCGACGCCCTCGATGCTGGTGTCCACCTTGGCCGTCCGCTGGAAGGCGTTGACCGGAGTCGACCAGCGCAGCACCTCGTCGATCGTGGTTTTCGGGCGCTGCGACTTGAACAACTCCCACTGCGCGGGATGGGACATGAAGGCATTCATGCCGTGGCTGGTCGCGTTGCGCGTCGTCTCATTTCCCGCGGTGATCAGCAGGATGACGAAGAACCCGAACTCGATGTCGGACAACGACTCTCCGTCGATGTCTGCTTCTATCAGCGTGGTGACGATGTCGTCGGTGGGGTTGCGCCGACGCTCCTCGGCCATCGAATAGGCGTAGCCGAGCAGTTCAGCGTTGGCCATCGCGGGGTCGATCGTGTTGTCGGGATCGTCGCTGTTGATGATCGCGTCGACGAGCTCGTGAATACGTGGACGGTCGGCTGTCGGGACACCGATGAGATCCAGAATCGCCTGCAGGGGAAGGTGGATGGCCACGTCGTCGACGAAGTTTCCCGACTCCTTGGCTGCGGCGGATTCGACGATCTGGCGTGCCGACGTTGCGAGATTCTCCTCCAGTGACCCAACAGCCTTCGGTGTGAAGAGTCGCGACACGATCTTGCGCAGACGAGTGTGCTCCGGCGGATCGTGGTTGACGAGTAGCGCCTTGGTGAACTCGATCTGGTCGGGGGTGACGTAGTCGGGGAGTCGGATGATGGCGCCGTTGGCGTTCGTCGACCACACCTGGTTGTTCTTCGAGATCTCGCGCACGTCTCTGTGTCGCGAGATCACCCAGTAGCCGCCGTCGGTGAAACCGGAGGTGCCGAGTGGCTGTTCGTTCCACCAGACGGGCGCAGTCCGGCGCAGGTGAGCGAATTCGGTCATCGGTAAGCCGGATTCGAGCACATCGGGATCGGTGAAATCGAAACCCTTGCCGAATGGGCACGCCGCATCGGTGGTGATGGCTGTCATGGCTTCACCATACAGTCGGATTACATGTGTATGGTCGTTTTCCCGTGATACGGTCTGCGCTGGTAGAGGTCGGTACTGGGAAGTGGGTGCCGGGACATAGGTACTGGGAAAGCGGTGCCGGAAGGTGGTCGCGAGACATGCGTACGCACGGCTGGGCCGGAAGCGTCCCGGTCGACGACGCCGAGGCCACGGCGCGCATTCTTGCGGCCGCGCGGTCAGCGATCGACGAACACGGTGTGGCGACGACGATCAGCGACGTCGCGCGCACTCTCGGAGTCACTCGTCAGACCGTGTATCGATACTTCCCCAGTACCGAGGCGCTACTCCGGGCAACCGCGTTCGACGCCGTCGGCGCGTTTCTCGAGCGAATCGCGATACGTGTCAGCGGTATTCGTGAGCCCGACGTCGCTGTCGTCGAGGGAATCGACGTGGTACTCCAGGAACTGCCAGACGACCGCTATGTCGGCCTGCTGTTCAGAGCGGACAATGTGAGTCTGTTCGCTGTGGAGGGAGTGACGTCGGAGGCCGGTCAGGGATTCGCGCGCTCGATGGTCGAGCGTATGGACGTCGACTGGGCTGCTCTCGGGTACGGCCCGGCCGAGATGGACGTCATCGTCGAAATCGTGTTGCGCACACTGCAGTCCATGATGATCGACCACGGCACGGAGCGGTCGGGCGCGCAGCGTCGTGCATTTCTCGACGCATGGGCGGGTGCGGCGATTCGCGCATTGCCCGCGCACGCGGACGTGTCGGGTGATCGCAGGTGACTCAGCGTGGTGTGCAGATCACCACCGGGATGGTGCGATCGGTCCACGCCTTATAGGTATCGAAGTCGGCGTACAGCTCCACCAGGCGGGGCCAGAGTTGGTTGCGCTCCTGTTCGTTCGCCGTCCGTGCCGTGTATTCGCCCGTCTGCGAACCGATCTGGATCGACACGTCGGGGTTGCTGCGCAGGTTGAGGTACCACGCCGGGTTCGACGGCAATCCGCCCTGCGAGGCGACGACGACGATCGTGTCGCCGTCGCGCAGATAGAGCAGCGGCACAGTGCGTGGTTGGCCGGACTTGCGGCCGACCGTGGTCAGCAGACATACGTCGACGGGATTGCGCATCGCCGCGCCGACCCGCCAGGTGCGGCCGAGCCGACCTCCGCTGCGTTTGTACAGTGCGGTGTTGAGACGCGAGCCGAGTTTGATCGCTTTCGCCACGATCGGTGAATCGAGTTGTGCCGGACGGTTTTCAGCCTTCATGCGCGCTCCCGTGACTCTCAGATGCGCTCGAGGATGGTGCCGGTTGCCAGTGCGCCGCCCGCGCACATGGTGATCAGAGCGGTCTGCGCGTCGCGGCGTTCGAGTTCGTGGAGAGCGGTGGTGAGCAACCGCGAACCCGTGCTGCCGACCGGGTGCCCGAGGGCGATCGCGCCGCCGTTGACGTTCACCTTGTCCATGTCGGCGCCGTGCACCTGGGCCCAACTGAGGACAACCGAGGCGAAGGCCTCATTGATCTCGACAATGTCGATGTCGGACAACGACATTCCCGCTTTGGCCAACACTCGCTCGGTGGCTTGGACCGGGCCGTCGAGGTGGTAGTACGGCTCGGAACCGACGAGGGCGGCCGCCCGCAGTCGCGCTCGCGGTCGGAGTCCGAGCTCGCGTGCTCTGGTCTCGTCCATCAGCAGGACGGCCGCAGCGCCGTCGGAGATCTGGGACGACGTGCCAGCGGTGTGGATACCGCCGTCGATGACCGGCTTGAGTGCCGCGAGCGATTCGGGCGTGGTGTCGCGAAGTCCTTGGTCGCGTGTGACGTCGATGATGTTGCCGGTCACCACGCCCTCTTTGGTGCGCTCAGGTGCTTTGAGGCTCAACACCTCTCGGTCGAACCGGTGCTCATCCCATGCCTGACGCGCACGTTGCTGGCTTCGCACCCCGAGTTCGTCGACGTCGGTGCGGGTGATCCCGCGGCGTGCCGCGATACGCTCCGCCGCCTCGAACTGGTTGGGCATCTCGACGTTCCAGGATTCCGCGTGGTACGGACCGGCGTCGACTCCGACGTTGGACCCGAGGGGTGTATGCGTCATGAGCTCGACGCCACAGGCGATGCCGACGTCGATCACGTCCGAGGCGATCAGCCCGGCGATCAGGTTGTTTGCCTGTTGCGCCGAGCCGCACTGGCAGTCGATGGTCGTCGCGCCGGTCTGCTCGGGAAGTCCCGCCGACAGCCACGCCTTGCGTGTGATGTTGCCGGCCTGCGCTCCCGCCTGTGTGACACATCCGCCGATGGCCTGCTCGATCAGCGATGCGTCGATACCTGCCTTCTCGATCAACCCGCGCTGCGTGAGGCCGAGTAGTTCTTCGGCGTGTAGACCGGAGAGCCAGCCCGCGCGCTTGCCGATGGGGGTTCGCACTGCTTCGACGATTACCGGCACACCCATGTCCGTCACCTTTCGTTCTCTGTGCAGGCTTCTGTGCACAGACCGACTGCTCTGGCGCGGACCTGCTGTTCTCCTGCGCAGAACACTGCTCTGGCATGAAAGTAGAACATGTTCCTGTTTCTGTCCATTGTGACGAAGAAAAAGTAGAACGAGTTCCTGTTTTGGTGCGATACTGTGTGTACAGTGAGCGCCAGTGAGACGTGAACACGTTCACGTCTCGGTTGCAGAACACTGAGAACAGGGTGGTATTTCACGTGATCCAGACCGACGGCGTGGGGGCCGACCAGACGTCATCCTCACCAGCATCATGCCCGTTCATGCACCAGGAGGGGTGGGACTTCACCAGTCCCGACCTGCTCGAAAAGGGTATTCCGGTCGCCGAGTTCGCGGCCCTGCGCAAGACCGCTCCGGTCTGGTGGAATGCCCAGCTCCCGGGTAAGGGCGGCGGATTCCACGACGGCGGCTACTGGGTCGTCTCGAAGCACGCGCATGTCCGCGAGATCTCGAAGAACAACGAGGACTGGGCGACGTCGACCAACGGCGTCATCATGCGGTTCGACGACGAGATGCCTCAAGACCAGCTCGACGTCACCAAGGCGCTGCTGATCAACCACGACCCGCCGGAGCACACCCGCCTGCGCAAGGTGATCTCGAAGGCGTTCACGCCTCGTGCCGTGCAGGCGCTCGAAGAGAAGCTCGACGACGCCGCGCGCACCATCGTGCGCCAAGCTGCCGACCGGGGAACCGGGGACTTCGTCCACGACGTCGCCGTCGACCTCCCGCTGCTGGCGATCGCCGATCTGCTCGGCGTCCCGGAGTCGGATCGCAAGAAGCTGTTTGACTGGTCGAACGGCATGATGAACTACGACGACCCCGAGTTCGCAGGCGTCGATCCGCAGATGGCGTCGGCAGAGATCCTCGGCTATGGCTACAACATGGCGGAGGAGCGTCGTAAGTGTCCTGTCGACGACATTGTCAGCACGCTGGTCAACGCCGACATCGACGGTCAGCACCTCGACGAGGCCGAGTTCGGATTCTTCTTCATCCTGCTCACCGTCGCGGGCAACGAGACCACGCGCAACGCGATCAGCCACGGCATGAATGCCTTCCTGGAGCATCCCGACCAGTGGGAGTTGTTCAAGAAGGAATGCCCCGCAACGGCGGTCGACGAGATCGTGCGCTGGGCGACGCCGGTGAACTGCTTCCAGCGCACCGCCAAGCGCGACACGCAGGTCGGCGGCGTCGACATCAAGCAGGGGCAGCGCGTCGGATTGTTCTACGGCTCAGCCAATTACGACGAGGACGTGTTCGACGATCCGTTCTCCTTCAACATCCTGCGCGACCCCAACCCGCACGTCGGATTCGGCGGCAACGGAGCGCACTTCTGCGTCGGCGCGAACCTCGCACGCATGGAGATCAACCTGATGTTCAATGCAATCGCCGACCTCGTGCCCGACATCTCGCGGCTGGACGAGCCGCGTCGACTCCGGCACGGTTGGATCAACGGCGTGAAGGAACTCCAGGTCGACTACGGGACTCGGTGACCGATGACCAGTGCAACCCAACAGGATTCGAGTCAACCCGCATATCTGGGCATCGATAGGGAGAACAATCCCGCAGTGGTGGCGGGTCGGCGATCGCGGGAGGCGGTCGCGGCTCGTGACAAGGAGGCCTGGCTCGACAATTTCGCGGCCGACGCGAAGGTCGAGGACCCGGTTGGGCCGTCGATGTTCGATGAACGAGGGGTCGGATTCCAAGGGCGAGAGCGCATCTCGCAGTTCTGGGATCTGTCGATCGCGACAACCGAGAGTATCGACTTCGTCTTCGACGACGAGATCATCTGCGGCAACGAGGTCGCGTACGTCGGGAAGATCGTGACCCACATCGCGGGCCACGTGTCGGAGGCGCACGGCGTGTTCACCTACCGGGCCGACGACGAGGGCAAGCTGTCGGCGCTGCGCGCGTTCTGGGAGGTCGAGAAGACGATCAACTCGGTCCGGCCGGCCTGACTCTTGCGCTCTTTGTCCTGACGTCGAAATCCGCACCTCGTCTGTGGCGCTTCACCTTCGGCACTGCTGAAGGTGGGGCGTGACAGATGAGGTGCGGATTTTTCATGGAACCGATTCGACGCTGCGCGCGTCACAACGTGCATGGTCTACTTCCACGGCGTCACGGGCGCGGTCAACCGCGCCGAGCTCCTCGCGGCGGGCTTCGTCGATCGTGAGATACGACGGGCGCTCGACGTCGGCACTCTCGTGTCGCTGGCGCCGGGAGTAGTGATTCCCCGGGATCTGCTGGCCGAAGACACTCCAGAAGAGCGGCACCGGCAGCGAGCGCTCGCCGCGATACGACGGGACGCCCGCACGCCGGAGGTGCGGGCCGCCAAACATACTCGGGCGCTTGCGCTTTCGTCGGCCGCCGCGGTGCTCGGCTTACCGGTCTGGGGGTTGGACACCTCGCGGGTGTCGATCGCAGACAGCGGGCGCACGCCGGGCACGCGCACCACGTCGCGCACGCGGTTGATCACCGACACCCGACCGCCAGCCGTCGTCGAGGTCGACGGTGTGCTGGTGGTGTCGCCTGCTCGTACTGTGGTCGACATCGCGCGCACCGGAGCGCGAATACCAGCGATCGCAGTGGGAGACGCCGCGCTCCACGCCGGACTGTGCACCGTCGACGATCTGCAGAATGAGCTGGACCTGCTCACGGGGATGCGTGGCCGTGCCGCGGCGATTCGCGCGATCGGCCGGTGCGACCGCAAGTGTGAGTCGGTGCTCGAGACGCGTAGCCGCGTCGAACTGGTCGACGCAGGCGTCCCTGAGCCCGAGTTATAGGTGAACATCTATGACGCGCACGGGAACTTCCTCGCGCGCGTCGATCTGTACTGGCGCGATGCGCGGCTGTGCGGCGAGGCTGACGGCAACAAGAAGTACGGCGACGATGCCGACGAGACGCGACGTGCACTACTCGGGGAGAAGTCGCGCGGCGACGCGATCGTCGAGACCGGGCACGCCCTGCTGCGGTGGGGCTGGCGCGACGTCGACGAGCCTGCGGTGCTCGCGCGTCGGGTGCTGGGCATGCTCGGGCGGCGCGCGGCGTGAGGGCCGGCTCTGAGCCACCGTCTGTGCAGCTCTCGGCACAGCCACCTGATCTATGTGCAGCTACCTTGGGCGGTGCAGAAGGTAGCTGTGCACAGATGAGGTAGCTGCGGGCCGGGGGTGTGGGCCAGTCGGGCGCTGGCTAGTTGCGCGCCAGCGGGCGTGCGGCCCGACTAGTTCGACGGCTTGTCGGCGCCGACGAGCCACATCGAGTAGTACTGCGCCCCGCCGCCGTAGGCGTGGCCGAGGGCCTTGCGGGCGTCGGCCACCTGGTGGTCGCCCGCCTTGCCCATCACCTGGATCGCGGCCTCGGCGAAGCGGATCATGCCCGACGCCCCGATCGGGTTCGACGACAGCACGCCGCCCGACGGGTTGAACGGGATGCGGCCGCCGATCTCGGTCTCGCCGGCCTCGGTGAGCTTCCAGCCCTCGCCCTCGGGGGCGAAGCCGAGGCTCTCGAGCCACATGGGCTCGAACCACGAGAACGGGACGTAGACTTCGGCGACGTCGACTTCGTCGATCGGATTGTCGATGCCCGCGGACTTCCACAGTGCTGCTGCGGCGTCGCGGCTCGCCTGGGGGTTGACGGTGTTGCGGTGCGCGAAGAACAGCGGTTCGGTGCGCATCGCGGTGGCGTGCACCCACGCGACCGGACGGCCGTCGGCAGCCGCGGCGTCGGCGACCTGCTCGTCGCCGATGACGACCGCGCACGCGCCGTCGGAGGACGGGCATGTCTCGTCGTAGCGGATCGGGTCCCAGAGCATCTGCGAAGCCATCACACTTTCGACGGTGATGTCGGGTTGATGTAGGTGGGCCAACGGGTTTCGCGCGCCGTTGCGTCGATCCTTGGTGGCGACCATCGCGCCGATGTGCTCTGGCGCGCCCGACTGCCGGATGTACGAGCGCACGTGCGGGGCGAAGAAGCCGCCCGCTCCCGCGCCGACCGGCTTGGTGAACGGAACCGGAAGCGACAACGCCCACATGGCATTTGACTCGGACTGCTTCTCCCACGCGATCGCGAGCACACGTTTGTGGACGTCCGCGAACACCAACGACGCCGCGACGTTCGCCGTCGAGCCGCCGACGGAGCCCGCGGTGTGCACGCGGATCAGTCGTTTGCCAACGGCGCCAAGGGCGTCAGCCATGGCCAGCTCGGGCATCATCGATCCCTCGAAAAGATCCGGTGCCTTACCGATGACGATCGCGTCGATCTCGTCGATGCTCACCCCTGCGTCGGCGAGGGCTGCGTCCATCGCCTCGCGGCACATCCCTGCCATCGTGACGTCGTGCCGCTTGGCGACGTACTTGGTCTGTCCGGTGCCCAGGACCGCCGCACGGTTGTTGTGTGCCATCAGTTGTCGTCTCCCACAATCGAGTCGCCGCTCTTCGAATCACCGCTGTTCGAGTCACCTTGCAGCGTGACCACCATGTTCTGTTGCAGCAGAGGGCCGCTCGTCGCGTGCGCCACCGCGGTCTGCGCATCGCCGGTGAGGATGGAGTGCGCCGCGTAGCCGATACGCTGCAGGCCGCCGCTGAACAACGAATTGCCCGTGAGTAGGCCGCCGGACGGATTGATCCGCACCGAGGCGGGCAGTCCGAGCGCGTTGCGGACGATGATCTCCTGGTGTGTGTACGGGGCGGCGATCTCGGCGACGTCGACGGCGCGGGTGCGATCGCCGAATGCGGTGTCGGCGGCCAGTGTCGTCGACGGCGAGACCGTGAGATCTCGTGCACCGAAGTTGGCGCTGTCGATCCGGTGGTCCCAGCCGGTGACGAATGCGGGATTGGCGACGAGCTCGCGGGCGCGGCGCTCACTGGCGATGATGACGGCTGCGGCGGCATCGGTGAACGGCGCTATGTCGTGTGCGCGAAGGGGATTGGCGACGTAGTCGGTCGCGAGCAGGTCGTCGGTCGACGCCCCGGTCGTGCGTGCTGCGACTGCGGCCATGTCGGTTTCGGTCCACGTACCCGCGTCGAGACCCGCGCGGGCCTGCAGTCCGGCGAGAGCGCGGTCGCCCGGCCAGAGTGGGGCAACCGTGTAGGGGTCGGTCTGCATCGACAGCGTGCGATTGCTATCTCCCGCAGAGGATTTGCCGAAGCCGTAGGCAAGGGCGAGGTCGACCTCGCCGCTCGCGATCTTCACCCACGCCTCGTACAGCGCCCACGCGCCGTCCATTTCGACGTGGGACTCGTTGATCGGCGGCATCGCGCCGATCGAGTCGATCGCCGAGATGAACGAGAAGGCACGCCCGGCAAGATAATCCGACGATCCGCTGCACCAGAACTCGATGTCGGTGCGGGAGATGCCGAGCTCGGCGTAGAGCTTGTCAAAGCAGGGGATCAGCATTTCGACGCCGTTGGTGGTGCCGTGTGTGCCGACGATGTTGGGACTGTGGGCGAACCCGACGATCGCGATGCGGGGGAGGGTCACGTGCTTCTCCTAGAGATGGGGATCGCGAGTCAGAGGAACTCGCGGTAGGTGTCGTACTCGGCGTCGGGTTCGCCGGTGGGCCGGAAGTGGCTGATCGATCCCATCGACAGTTCGCGCTCGTCGTCGGGGACCCAGACCGCCTGCACCCGCATGCCCATGCGGACCTCGTCGGCGGCAGCGTCGAGGATGAGGTGCAGGAATGGGATGTCGGAGCCATCGAGCAGCACGTACGCCGCCACGTAGGGTGGCTTGATCCGCTGTCCCTGGAACGGCACGTTGACGATGCAGAACGTCGTGACGGTCCCGGTGTCGGGAAGTTCGACGTGTTCGACTGCAGGCGCACCGTCGGCGGGACTCACCGAGCGTGGCGGGAAGTAGACGCGCCCGGCGTCGACTCCTGAGCCGATACGCGTCCCGATCAGCTTGCCCGCCTTGAGGCCTTCGAGATAGCGCGATTCCTCTTCGGTCGCGGAGTGAATGATGCTGGTCGTGATCGGGGTGGTGATGATGACGTTCTCGTCGTCGGGGTTGTCGGCGGTGTTCGGCTCGGCATGCTCAGCGGAGTCGCCGGGTGCGAAGTAGGCGATGTCGTCGATGCGGCCGCTGCGTGCCGCGCGCCAGACCGCGTGGACCCGCATACCTGTTTCGATGTCTGCCGGCCCGTCGACCTTGACCGCGTGCAGCAACGCGGTGTCGGCGCCGTCGAGTCGGATCAGCGCCCATGCGAACGGTGCGTCGAACGGCTGGCCGTCGATGTGGTCGGGATTCCACGACCACGTGACGACCGTGCCGACGGAGGCGACGTCGACGATGTCGGTGATCGGTGCGCCCGTCGCGGCGTCGTATTCGATCGGCGGTACCGACACGGTTCCGTCGGCCGACCGCGATCCGACGATGTGCCCGTCGCGTAGCCCGAATGCGAACCGGCTCAACACCGGTCCGAGCGAGCGCGTGTAGCTGAACGTGTTGCTCAGCTCAGCGGTCAGGATGGTGGTCTCGGGATCGGGCACCACGGCGACGGGACTTGCGGTCGTCACGGCCGGAGATGTGTCGATGCTGCTCACACTTCGAGTAGAACACGTTCTAGTATTGAGACACAAGGCCGTGATGATGGTTGTCGTCGCGGCGGCGACGTGGAGAGGTCGAGACCGTGAAACTTGCGCTGCAACTGGGATATTGGGGAGCGGACCCCATCGTCGACGCCCCGGAGCTCATCGCCGCGGCCGAGGAGTCGGGATTCGACGCCGTGTTCACCGCGGAGTCGTGGGGGTCGGACGCCTACACCCCGCTGGCCTGGTGGGGCGCGGCGACGTCGCGGATACGGCTGGGGACCGCAGTTGCGCAGTTGTCGGCGCGACCGCCCACATCGCTCGCGATGCATGCGCTGACCCTCGACCACCTCTCGGGCGGCAGACACATCATCGGGCTAGGGGTGTCGGGACCTCAGGTCGTCGAAGGGTGGTACGGGCAGCCGTTCGGCAAACCACTCGCTCGCACAAGGGAATACGTGCAGATCGTGCGTGACGTTCTGTCGCGCGCCGACCGAGTCCGCAGCGCGGGACCGCACTACCCGCTGCCGTATCCGGCCGACGCGCCCGGCGCGACCGGGCTGGGCAAATCGCTCAAGCCGATCACCCATCCGCTACGCGCCGACATACCGATCTGGTTGGGCGCGGAGGGGCCGAAGAACGTCGCACAGACCGCGGAGATCGCCGACGGCTGGCTCGCGATCTTCTACAGCCTCTCGCTCGCCGATCAGTACGAGTCGTGGCTCGCGGAGGGATTCGCGCGTCCGGGTGCACGTCGGACACGCGACGACTTCGAGGTCGCGGCGACCGTGCAGGTGGTGATCACCGACGACGTCGCCGCCGCCGTTGACGCGTATCGGCCCGCCACCGCGCTCTACGTGGGCGGGATGGGCGCCAAGGAGAAGAACTTTCACGCCGAGCTGTACCGCAGAATGGGCTACGGCGACGTGGTCGATGAGATCGGCAGGCTGTTCCTCGCGGGTCGTAAGGAGGAGGCGTTGGCCGCGGTGCCCGACGAGATGGTGCGCGAGACGATGATCGTCGGTACCGCCGACGAGGTGCGCGAGCAGATCAAGCAGTGGGAGTCGGCGGGTGTCTCGATGCTGATGGTGACCACGCGCGACGCCGCCACGATCCGCGAGCTCGCGACGCTGGTGTGAGCGGCCTTCAGCCGACGGGCTGTTCCGACAACCGGGCGGGCACTCTGCGTGGTGTCAGCGAGACGTAGAAGTCCTTGGGCACCATGGTGAGTCGCTCGTCGACACGAAGGTGATAGTCGGGATCGGGTGCGACGTCGTATCGGTGGAGCAGGCTCGCGAGGACGAGTACCGACTCGTGGAGCGCGAATTGTCTTCCGATGCAGGCGCGTACGCCGTTGCCGAACGGTTTGTAGGTGTGCGCCGGACGCTTCTTGACGTTCTCGGGGAGGAAGCGATCCGGATCGTAGGAATCGGGATCGTCCCAGACCGCTGGATCGCGGTGGACCTGGGCGAGGATGATGACCGCCCAGTCTTCCGGTGTCATGCGATACCGTCCGCCGAGCATCGTCGTCGATCGTGGGCTGCGTGCGAATGCGGGCACCGTCGGCCAGATGCGTAATGCCTCGTCGAGCGCGCGCCGGATGTAGCGCAGGCGTGGCACCTGCTCGAAAGTCGGCATCGCCGTAGGGTCGTCGCCGAGTGCGTCGTCGGCTTCACGTTGCGCCTGTTCCAGGAATTCGGGGTGCTGCGACAGGTAGTACAACGCGAACGACAAAGCACCCGAAGTGGTTTCGTGTCCCGCGACGAGGAAGGTGAGGATCTGATGTCGGATGTTCAACGGTGACAGGCGTTCTCCGGTCTCGGGATGTGCGACGTTGAGCATGATCCCGAGCAGGTCGTGCTGGTCGGTGGTGTGCTCGCGTTCGGCGATGAGGTCGTCGAGCAGGTTGTCGACGTAGTTCTGCGCCTGCGCGTTGCGGCGGTCGAGCAGGGCGGTGAGGTAGCGACCGCCGGGCGCGGTGCGCAGCCCGCCCTTGCGTCGACCGGTCTCGAGCGCGCGGATCATGGCAGTGACGAACGGGTGCTGCTCCGCGGAGGTGAAGGACCCGAAGTCGTGGCTGAATGCTGTGCGGCTCAACGTTTCCATGGTCAGCTTCGTCATATCGCGCGTGACGTCGACGGTGGTGGTGCCTGCGGGGTCGGTCGGTAGTGCGTCCCAGTAGTCGAACAGTTCGCCGGCCGTCTGCAGCATGATCGGGTGATAGGACCGCATGGCCGACTTGGTGAATGCGGGCATCAGAAGGTCATGTGCGAGTTGCCAATTGGACTCGTCGTTACGCGCCGTGAACAGGCCGTCGCCCGCGTAGTCGCGTAGCGCCTCGATCGCGGGCGGAAGTGCCTTGCAGTACCGCGATTCGTCGCAGAGTTCCGCGGTGAGTTCGGCCGAGGCGATGAAGACGAACTTCTGGCGGAAGACCTGCATCTCGTAGATCGGGCCGAGGTTGGCGCCGAGTGTCAACATGCTCAGCAACGGATGGCGGGGATCGGCGACGCCGAGGTCGCCGATCAGTGGCTTTCGACGCCCGGGACTCGGAAATCGTTGACCTGACCAGTCGTTGTCGATGTGCAGCCGCGCCATGCTCCGACCCTGCCGCCTTCCGGTTGGCCTGTCAACGAGTGGTCACTCCGCGGAGTTAGCGAGTGGTCACTCGCCGGTGAAGACGGGCTTTTCCTTGTTGGCGAATGCCCGTGGGCCGACTTTGGCGTCTTTGCTCATGAAGACGCGCACCCCGAGGTCGGCGTCGATCTTGAACGCGTCCTCCTCGTGCATTCCCTCGGTGTCGCGGATGGTCTTGAGGATCGCCTGGACGGCGAGCGGGCCGTTGGCGGCGATGACGTCGGCGATGTCGAGGGCCTTATCGAGTGCCGAACCGTCGGGCACGACGTGGCCGATCAAGCCGTACTCCTTGGCTTCGGTTGCGGTGATGTGGCGTCCGGTGAGCAGGATGTCGGCGGCGATCGTGTACGGGATCTGACGAACGAGCCGGACGGCGCTGCCTCCGAGGGGGAACAGGCCCCATTTGGCTTCGGACACACCGAACTTCGCGCTCTCGCCCGCGACACGGATGTCGGTGCCCTGCAGGATCTCGGTGCCCCCGGCGATCGCCGGTCCCTCCACGGCTGCGATGAGCGGTTTGGTGAGTCGACGACCCTTGAGGAGTGCGGGCATGCGGGTGAGGTCCCACCCGCCGTCGGCGAATTTGTCGCCCGCGGGCTTGGCGTTCATCGACTTGAGGTCGGCGCCCGCGCAGAAGTATCCGCCCGCGCCGGTCAGGATGGCGACACGAATGTCGGGATCGGCGTCGACCTGGTCCCAGGCCTCCTCCATGATCGCCATCATCTCCGTCGACAACGCGTTGCGCGCTTCGGGGCGATTCATGGTGACGATGAGAACGTGTCCGCGCTTCTCGACGAGGCACTCCGGCATCGGTGCTCCTTGGTGGCTGGTGATCGGTAGCCGAACAGGCCTTGCCGAAAACAGTAACACGTTCTAATTTTGTCGTCATGGCCTTCCATATCGCCGACCTGATCGAGCACGCCGTCGACCTGATGCCCGACCGGACCGCACTGGAAACAGACGGTCGGTCGATGACATATGCCGAGCTGGAGCGAGAGGCAAACGCGCTCGCGCACGAACTGATCACACTCGGCGTCCGGCCGACAGAATCGGTGGGCCTGTACAGCAGGAATACACTGGAATGTGTCGTCGCGATGCTGGCGATCTTCAAGGTCCGTGCGGTGATGGTGAACGTCAACTACCGGTACGTCGCGGCCGAACTCGAGCACATCGTCACCGACTCCGACATGAAGGTGTTGATCTACGAGCGCCAGTACGGTGACCGCGTGCGGAACGTGTTACCGAATGCACCGGAACTGGCGCACGTGATCGTCATCGAAGACGGCAGCGTCGAACCTGCCCCCGATGGCGCGATTCCCTACACGGATGCCATCGCGAGGGGGAGCGTCGACCGTGACTTCGAGCCGCGGAGCGACGACGACCTGTACATGCTCTACACCGGCGGCACGACGGGATTCCCGAAGGGCGTCGTCTGGCGCCAGGAGGACATCTGGCGGGTTCTGGGCGGGGGCATCAGCTTCTACACCGGGGAGCGCGTGTCCGACGAGTGGCAGCAGGCTCGTGACGGTGCGGCAGGTGGCCAACTGGTGCGCTTTCCGATCCCGCCATTCATCCACGGCGGGTCGCAGTGGGCTGTGTTCCAGGAACTCTTCGTCGGCGGCAAGGCCGTGATCTACCCGGAGTTCGGCGCGCACCGCACCTGGCAGATCATCGAGCGGCACAAGGTCAACGTTGTGATGATCACCGGAGATGCGATGGCGCGTCCGATGGTCGACGCATTGCAGGCCGGACATCCCGACGGGCGTACGTATGACACCAGTTCCGTTGTCTCACTGGCATCGTCGGCTGCGCTCTTCTCTGCGAGTGTCAAGGACGAGTACCTCGATCTGCTGCCGAACCTTCTCGTGATCGACGCGATCGGGTCGTCGGAAACGGGTTTCAGCGGAATGTCGGCGGCGCAGAAGGGTCAGTCGCACACGGGTGCTCCTCGGGTGACCGCGGACAAGGCTGCCGTGGTGCTGCGTGAGGACGGAACGCCCGTCGAGCCCGGCTCGGGCGAGGTGGGAATCCTGGCGCGTTCCGGCAATATTCCGTTGCGCTACTACAACGATCTGGCAAAGACCGAACGAACCTTCAAGGAGTTCAACGGGATTCGCTACTCGATCCCCGGTGATCTGGCGACCGTCGAATCCGACGGGTCGATCACGATGATGGGGCGTGGATCGCAGTCGATCAACACCGGTGGCGAGAAGGTGTTTCCCGAAGAGGTCGAAGCGGCACTCAAGGCGCATCCGGATGTGTTCGACACGGTCGTCGTCGGCGTTCCCGACGAACGGTACGGCGAGCGTGTCGCGGCAGTCATCGCTACGCGTGACGACGCCAGACCCACCCTGGATGACCTGAACAGGGTTGTGCGCGAACAGGTTGCGGGATACAAGTGTCCGCGCAGCGTGTGGTACGTCGACGAGATCAAACGGTCTCCGGCGGGTAAACCGAACTATCGATGGGGTAGGGAAATCACCGAGTCGCGACCGGCCGACGCGTCGGCACAGGCCGTCAGTGGAAGGGCGTAAAGAAATGGGCGAGAGAGTGATTCGCACGGAGCTGACCGAGAGGTTCGGTATCGACTATCCGATCTTCGGCTTCACGCCGAGTCAGGAGGTCGCGGCCGCGATCAGCCGGGCAGGCGGAATGGGTGTCCTCGGGTGCGTACGGTTCAACGACGCGTCGGAGCTCGATGACGTGCTCGAGTGGATGCACGAGAACACCGACGGTAAGCCGTTCGGCGTCGACGTCGTGATGCCTGCCAAGATCCCCACGGAGGGAAGTAAAGTCGACCTGGAGTCGATGATTCCGCCCGAGCACCGGGCATTCGTCGAACGTACCCTCGACGATCTCGGGGTGCCGCCGCTGCCCGACGGCAACCGGGTGGATGCCGGAGTGCTCGGCTGGCTGCACTCAGTGGCGC
Source organism: Gordonia sp. 852002-51296_SCH5728562-b (assembly GCF_001665475.1). Lineage (NCBI taxonomy): Bacteria > Bacillati > Actinomycetota > Actinomycetes > Mycobacteriales > Gordoniaceae > Gordonia > Gordonia sp. 852002-51296_SCH5728562-b. The sequence continues at coordinate 36,561 of NZ_LZMI01000018.1, forward strand.
GCTCGCACGTCGACGTTGCGATGGCGCACGCCCGCAAGTACGGACAGATCAAGCTGATCGCGAACGCGCTGGGCTCACCGCCGCCGGACGTGATCGGCGTCGCGCACGAGAATGGTGTGCAGGTCGCAGCGCTTGCGGGCGCGAAAGATCATGCGCTGCATCATGTCGAAGCGGGCGTCGACATCGTGATCGCACAGGGTTACGAGGGTGGCGGGCACACCGGTGAGGTGACGTCAATGGTGCTCTGGCCTGAACTCGTCGACGCCGTCGGCGATCGCGCACCCGTGCTGGCAGCGGGCGGAGTCGGCAGCGGTCGGCAGATGGCGGCGGCGATAGCTCTTGGCGCACAGGGTGTGTGGATGGGCACGTACTGGCTGACCGCGGCCGAGTACCGACTCGGCGCCACCGGCGACGGGCCGTCGACGGTGCAAAAGGCGCTGCTCGCGGCGTCGTCGAGGGACACGGTGCGTCGTCGGATCTACTCGGGCAAGCCCGCCCGACTGTTGAAGACGAAGTGGACCGACGCCTGGGATGCTCCCGGCGCTCCGGAGCCGCTACCGATGCCGCTGCAGAATCTGCTCGTGGGGGAGGCGCACGCGCGGATCTCGCAGGCCGACGACGCAGGCGTCGTCGCCATGCCCGCGGGCCAGATCGTCGGCCGGCTGAACTCGATCACCCCCGTCGCC
>NZ_LZMI01000019.1:0-4204 GCF_001665475.1 Gordonia sp. 852002-51296_SCH5728562-b
CGGGCACATCCTTGGGCACCGATCCATCGGACTGGGCCAGGGCGCGTAACCGATCAGCCGCGAACCTGCCCGCCAAGGTCGTCAGGTGCGCATGCACCCGGGAGGTGCGCCGTAAGGCGGTGTAGGACTCGAACACACAGCGTTCCACCGTCTGGCGAGACACCACCCCCTCATACTTGGCGGCCAGGTCAGCGGCGGTACGGGCGAGCACGGCATGGGGCATCAACAGTTCGGGCTGCGCGCGGTGTTCACTGCGACTTAGCTGCTCGTCCAACAGATCCTCAGGCATCGCGAGCCGGCTCCTTCGACACATCCGGGCTGGAGGCAGTGGTTGGGGTGGTGAAGCGTTTCCGCAGTGCCAGGGACACGTACACGAGGGCGACGAGGACGGGGACCTCGATGAGTGGTCCGATGACTCCGGCCAGGGCCTGGCCGGATGTTGCACCGTAGGTGGCGATCGCGACGGCGATGGCGAGCTCGAAGTTGTTGCCCGCGGCGGTGAACGCCAGCGTGGTGGTTCGCGCATACCCCAGCCCCATCGCGGCCCCGAGCACGAACCCACCGCCCCACATCACCGCGAAGTAGATCAGCAGCGGCAGAGCGATCCGCACGACGTCCCACGGCTGCGACGTGATCTGCTCACCTTGCAACGCGAACAGGATGACGATGGTGAACAGCAACCCGTAAAGGGCCCACGGCCCGAGACGCGGCAGGAACGAGGACTCGTACCAGTCGCGGCCTTTGGTTCGCTCGCCGATGCGGCGGGTGAGGAAGCCTGCGACCAGGGGTATACCGAGGAAGATCAGCACCGACTTCGCGATCTGCCACGGCGAGGTGTCGATGGTGGTCTGCTCCAGGCCCAGCCATCCGGGCAACACCGAGAGGTAGAACCAACCCAGCACGGCGAACATGACCACCTGGAACACCGAGTTCAGTGCGACGAGAACAGCAGCGGCTTCGCGGTCGCCGCACGCCAGGTCGTTCCAGATGATGACCATCGCGATGCATCGGGCCAGGCCGACGATGATCAGTCCGGTCCGGTACTCCGGCAGATCCGGGAGCAGGAGCCAGGCCAGCGCGAACATCAACGCCGGTCCGATGATCCAGTTCAACGCCAACGACCCGAGTAGCAGGCGACGATCACCGGTGACCGAGTCGAGTCGGTCGTAGCGCACCTTGGCCAGCACCGGATACATCATGATCAGCAATCCGAGGGCGATCGGCAGCGAGATGCCGTCGAGCTCGACCGCCGCCAAAGTGTCACCCAGGCCGGGGACGACTCGACCGAGCAGCAGTCCGGCGACCATCGCGGCGCCGATCCACACCGGCAGAAACCGGTCCAGCGTCGACAACTTGCCCGCGACCGCGGTGTCGGTGGCGGTCACTGGTCGGCCTCACACGACCGCGTTTCCCCCACGACCGTGGCGAGATCGCCCAGCAGGCCCGACAGTTGTTGCAGCGCTTCGGTGTTCACCCGGTAGTACACCCAGGTCGCGCGGCGCTCGCTGGTCACCAGACCCGCCTGGCGCAGCACCTTCAGATGGTGCGAGATCGTCGGCTGCGACAGCTCGAACGGCCCGGAGATGTCGCACACGCACGCCTCGCCGCCCGGATGCGCAGCGACCTCCGACAGCAACCGCAGTCGAACCGGATCAGCGAGTGCCTTCAACAGTGGGGTGACAGCCCCGGTCTCGTCGCTACTGAGGCCGCGGCCGGGTGGCAGCAGGAGATTCTTATTCGACACGCGTCAATATTGACACACGTCGATGCAGGCGACAAGGTGGCCGACCTGGAAGCAGGCTTGCGCTTTCGCGTTGGTGTCCACGACAAGCAACCGGTTGGGCTCCGATCGAACCGCCATCCTCGGGTCAGCTCACGTGCCGCATTCAACGCTCAGACGGTGGCTGTTAATGAACCTATCGACCCTGTCGTCCGGCTAGCTATCTCGCAGTGGCCTGATGATGCACCCCGCGGAGCGGTCTCAACATTCTGCGTCGAACACGGAATTTCTCGAAAGTCGTTCTACGAGCTGCGTAAACGCGCCAAAGTCGAGGGGCCCGCGGCAGCCCTCGAACCGCGGACCCGCCGCCCAAAGTCGAGCCCGTCAGCGCTCAGTGACGAGGTCAAGTCACAAGCGGTGGCGGTGCGCGCCGCCTTGGAAAGGTCGGGTCTGGACCACGGACCGATCAGCGTGCACGACAAGATGCGGTCGATGGGCATGGCACAGGTCCCCTCGACAGCATCGCTGGCCCGCATCTTCCGCGATGCCGGAGTAGCCCGGCGTGAACCGAAAAAGAAGCCCCGCTCGGCGTGGCGGCGGTTCGTCTATCCCGCACCGAATGCGTGCTGGCAACTCGACGGCACCGAATACGTTCTGACCGGCGGACGTACGTGCGTCATCCTGCAACTGATCGACGATCACTCTCGCTACGCCGTGGGCTCCCACGTGGCCGCCGGTGAGACCTCCGACGCCGCGATCGCGGTGTTCGACAAGGCGGTGACCGCTCACGGCGTGCCCCAGCGACTCCTCACCGACAACGGGCCCGCTTTCAACCCCTCACGCCGCGGCCGCATCGGTCAACTCGTCGAACACGCCCACGCGCTCGGAGTCGAAACAATCACCGGCAAGCCCTACAAGCCCACCACGCAGGGCAAGAACGAACGCTTCCACCAGACACTGTTCCGCTACCTGGACAAACAGCCACTTGCCGACACCCTGGCCGAGTTGCAGGCCCAGGTCGACGCGTTCGACCACATCTACAACACCGAGCGGCCTCACCAAGGACTGCCCGGGCGGGTCACACCGTTGACCGCCTGGCAGGCAACACCGAAAGCCGACGCGCCACACCCCAAATTCGGTCGGCCGTTGCTCGATCCGCCGACACCACGCCCTCGGCCCGCACAGCGGCAACCCACCGACCTACCCGACGGCGTCCTGGCCAGAACTGTCAGCACCTCCGGCACCATCAGCGTGGACGCAGTCACCTACATGGTCGATGTGGACCACGCCTTCGACCAGGTCCTCGTTGTCACCGACGACAACACAATCGTCATCGCCAACACCGAAGGCGAAGTCCTCGTCGAACACCCCCGACCCGCCCCAGGAATCACCTACGTCGGAAATCGACAACCCCGCGGCCCACGCCCCACCAAGAAGACCGCACCGTCACCGAAGTCCTGACACACCAAGTGTCACCAATGTCCAGATGCAGAAACGTCACCGATGTCCCGATACATCACACGCCGTTGTCGGTATTGTCGGGTAATATAGAACACATATTCGACACGACGTGGGGCGGGGGTGGCGGCACGTGAACAGCAACAGCAAACCGAGCGACAGCGGAAGCGGTGGCGCGCCTTCGGCTTTGGGGTCGTCTGCGTTGGCTACTGCTGCGGTGGGGTCTGCGGATGCGGTGGTCGCCGAGAAACTGTCACGCCTGGCAGCGGTGTTGGATGAGTTGGCGACGGTGGATGTGTCGTTGGTGTCCGACGACGTGCTCGTCGAAGCCACCGTCGAGGCCGAACGCCTGGCGTTGCGCACGGCCGGTGCGGTCACCGATCGCTTGATCGTGGAAGCGTCCGACCGGGATCTACCGCACGGTTTGGGGTTCCGCGATATTCGCAACTTCATGGGGCAGCGTCTGCATATCGGTGATCCCGCAGCTAGGTATCGGGTGATCGCGGCGACCGGTTCATTCACCACCATCTGCGGCGACCGCCTCCCGCCCTCCTGTCCGACGTTGGCCGGCTACGTCGTGGAAGGACGCGTCGCCGGCGCACACGTCCGCGCGGTACTCGAGGTGTTGGAGGCCATCCCTAGTGAGGTGTCGGCGGAGACGAAAGCTGCTGCCGAAGCGCAGATGGCCGGGTATGCGATCCAGTTCACGCCTGCTGAGATCACCAACCTCGGTTCACGATTGTTGGCGCATCTCGATCCGGATGGGACGCTGACCAACCCGAAAGACCGGAAACGTCGACGCCGCTTGTGGGTGAACCGGCAGAACGCGCAACTCATGTCGCGGTTGACTGCCGATTTGGATCCGATCGCCCGAGCCCGGCTGGATACCGTGCTGGACTCGTGGGCTAAACCGGGCATGAACAACCCCGACGATCCCGACTCACCTGTGGGTCCGATCACCACCGCCAATGCTGAGCAGGTCGCGGCGGCGGCGTTGCGGGATCAACGCTCACCCGCCCAACGCAA
>NZ_LZMI01000020.1:0-1759 GCF_001665475.1 Gordonia sp. 852002-51296_SCH5728562-b
GGGCACAGCTGGCATCCTTCCAGGCCGCCCGGCAGGGCAAGCCAGATCAGATGTCACCTACTCGTGCACCAGCCCCCCGTGTCATCGCTGCTCGAGGCGTCGTTACGGTCTTCGTGGTCATGGCTCAACAGTATCCCTCCATGCTGTGATAAGCATCAGGAATCCAATCAGTCAGGCCCTATACGCACCAGGATGGCCCAGTCTTCCCCAATCATCCCTACGGACTCTGGGTATCAGGAGCTTCGGCTGTCTCAGCCTCAGTCGCAGCAAGCAGCCAGTACAACAGCCACTTCGTCGGTCTCGGAGAGAATGCTAAGGGTGGGGTAGGTCTCCGGTGGGTGGGCTAGCTGTAATGACCAGGGACGTTGTGGACGGTGTGGCGCCAATGAATAGGTGAGGACCTCCGGTATCGGTGTGGCTACCACAACACACGCCGCTACCAAGAGGTCCTCATGTCCCACGCTAATGCCTTACTGACCCCAAAGGGGCGTCTGAAACTCGCTTCGGTGATTATCGATGAGGGCTGGTCGATCCGCCGAGCCTCCGAACGGTTCCAGTGCTCGCCCACCACAGCCAAGAAATGGGCCGACCGCTATCGGGACGGCGGGCCCGCGGCGATGACTGATCGATCCAGCCGACCCCACCGCAGCCCCAATCGGACCCCCACGCGCTGCGAACGGCGAATCATCAACCTGCGCTTCACCCGCCGCTGGGGACCACACCGCATCGCCTACCACCTCCACCTGCCCTGCAGCACCGTCGGAGCGGTGCTACGCCGGTATCAGATGCCGCTGCTACGGCATCTCGACCACAACACGGGCTTGGCCGTCCGCCGGCCCCGACCACGCCGTTACGAGCACCCAGAGCCCGGCGACATGGTCCACGTCGATATCAAGAAACTCGGCCGGATCCCCAACGGCGGCGGGCACCGCAAACTCGGACGCACGATCGGTAACCGCAACAACAAGAAGAATGGTCGCGGCTACGCCTTCGTTCATCACGCCGTTGATGACCACACCCGGCTGGCCTACTCCGAGATCCTCGGCGACGAACGTAAAGAGACCGCCGCCGGGTTCTGGTCGCGTGCGAACGCCTACTTCAACAGTCACGGAGTCGTCGTCAAACGGGTCCTCACCGACAACGGATCCTGCTACCGCTCACACCTTTTCAAGCAAACCCTGGGTCCCGAGATCACGCACAAACGTACCCGCCCGTACCGACCGCAAACCAATGGCAAAGTCGAACGATTCAACCGGACGCTGAACCAGGAATGGGCCTACGCCCAGACCTACCTGTCAGACGAGGCCCGCGCCCAGACCTACCAGGAGTGGGTTCATCACTACAATCACCACAGACCCCACACAGGCATCGACGGCAAATCACCTATCGAGCGACTCGCCGTCCACAACCTCCCTGGGAAGAACAGCTAGCAGCCACCCTCAGGCACATGGCTACTCTCCCCCGAACGCCCCCTCCCCCTCTCATGCAACGTCAGACACCCGACTCCGTTGCGATGCGAGGTTAGTCAGCTCTTCGCATCGGCTTCTTCACCTCGAGGAACTTCCCCTCCATCCTCGACACACCCACAGAAGGCGTATGCCTCGACGAAGGCTGATCACGCTGACGCTGCTGACGCTCAATACGATCGAGAGTGTCCTGATCACGAGCCGACACCCGCTTAGCCTCGATCCACCGATCGGCTTTTGCGGTGTGGTGAAAAGTGTTGAGCACGTTCGGCCTGGGTGGCGGGCATGAGTCA
>NZ_LZMI01000021.1:0-66226 GCF_001665475.1 Gordonia sp. 852002-51296_SCH5728562-b
TTGCGTTGGGCGGGTGAGCGTTGATCCCGCAACGCCGCCGCCGCGACCTGCTCAGCATTGGCGGTGGTGATCGGACCGACAGGTGAGTCGGGGTCGTCGGGGTTGTTCATGCCGGGTTTGGCCCACGAGTCCAGCACGGTGTCCAGCCGGGCTCGGGCGATCGGATCGAGATCGGCGGTCAACCGCGACATGAGTTGTGCGTTTTGCCGGTTCACCCACAAGCGGCGTCGACGTTTGCGGTCTTTCGGGTTGGTCAGCGTCCCATCCGGATCCAGATGCGCCAACAATCGTGAACCCAAATTAGTGATTTCGGCGGGCGTGAACTGGACCGCATACCCGGCCATCTGTGCTTCGGCGGCCGCTTTGGTCTCGGCCGACACCTCACCGGGGATCGCTTCGAGCACTTCCAGTACCGCGCGGACGTGTGCTCCGGCGACGCGTCCTTCCACGACGTAGCCGGCCAACGTCGGGCACGCGGGTGGCAGGCGGTCGCCGCAGATTGTGGTGAATGAGCCGGTCGCCGCGATCACCTGATATCGGGCTGCCGGATCGCCAATATGCAGACGTTGTCCCATGAAATTCCGAATATCGCGGAAACCCAACGAGTGGGGCAGATCCCGGTCAGAGGCCTCCACGACCAAGCGATCCGTGACCGCGCCCGCCGTCCGCAACGCCAGGCGTTCGGCCTCGACGGTGGCTTCCACCAGCACGTCATCGGACACCAACGACACATCCACCGTCGCCAACTCATCCAACACCGCAGCAAGCCGTGACAGTTTCTCCGCCACCACCGCATCCGCAGACCCCACCGCCGCAGAGGCCAATACAGACGACCCCAAAGCCGAAGGCACGCCACCGCTTCCGCCGTCGCTGCTGTTGCGTTTGCTGTTCACGTGCCGCCACCCCCGCCCCACGTCGTATCGAATATGTGTTCTATACTACCCGACAATACGGACAACGTCGAGGAATTCTCGAACAATTTTTCGACCTCGTGGACACGCGTTTCGCCGAGTCCCGACCACCCATTTTCGGTCCAGCATTGCGGCGTTGAACACTCGAGGTGTCAAGGATGCTCGTGATCGCCGAAAACGCGACGGCGGCAAGGTTCTCCGTGGCGATGGTTGCCAAAACATGGCAGTCGCCGCTCGCTGCCCCTTCCGCAAAGACACCCTGATAATTGGTAATTAGTCAGTTACCATTTATGAGTGTCCGTCTTCGTCGCAATCGCCGACCCGGTGCGTCGCGGGATCCTGCGGATCCTGGTCGACGGCCCGCAACGAGTCGTCGACATCCAACGGTTGCTCGCCGCCCGTCACCCGATCTCGCGGCCCGCGGTGAGTCGACACTTGCGGGTGCTCGCCGAGGCCGGCCTGGTCGAGGCCGCCACGACGGGCCGGGAACGTCACTACCGACTCGACCCGACACCACTGCTCGAGGTGCGGAAGTTGTTGTCCGACCTCGGATCCGGGGACGCCGCGGACGCTTCCCGCGTGCCGATCGCGGAGTCGGCACTCGACGCCCTGAACACCGAGGTGTACCGAACCCGACGCGAAAGACGCAGGGCCGCAAGCCCAGACAGGTCCAGCCGACACGCTGCCGAACCCGACGTCACATCCCACCAGATACAGGAGCCAGGATGACGAATGCACCCATACCCAGCGGCCGGCACCGCGTCCGCCGAGACGGCGACGTGGTCGAGTTCACCCGTACCTACCGCGCCGCCGTCGACGACGTGTGGGCCGCCGTGACCGAGTCCGATCGGCTCGCCCGCTGGATAGGTTTCTTCGACGGCGACCCCGACGAGGGTCACGTCGCCTTCACGATGAACGCCGAGGGGGAGGAGAACATGACCCCGGTGCGCTACGACATTCGACGCTGCGAGCCGCCACATGTCCTTCAGGTGCACACGACCGACGATGCCGGTACGTGGGATCTGATCCTTGAGCTGGACGAGAACAGTGGCATCACGACGCTGAGGCTCAGTCAGATCGTCCACGATCCGGAGGTGATCGAAAGCACCGGCCCGGGGTGGGAGTACTACCTCGATCGTCTCTCGGCGGTAGTGACCGGAACGGACCCGGCCGACCTCGACTTCGATGACTACTACCCGGCGCAACGGGAGTACTACCTCACGGTGCGGGACCGGGTGAACGCGAGCGCGAACCGGTCACCGGACTCCGGCTACTGACGTCGGCGGTGTCGACGCCCGCCGGTTGAGTAATGACCGGCGGTGCGGCGGGAAGCGGGCGCGAGTCTCTCGCCGATGCCGACCCGAGCGTTGGCGCGAACAATGGTGTCGGAGAACACGATCGAATCGAGAACTTCGGCACCCCGCTCGATGATGACACCCGGGCCCAAGACGCTGCGCCGCACCGTGCCCGCCACCCGCGCACCACTCATGAGCCGACTGGCCCACACGGGGCTGGCGCCCTCTAAGTGCGGCCCTGGCGACGGGGCTGTGGGAACGCCTGCGCGGAGTCCGGCGGCCGTTGTGCCTACGCCACAGGAGTGCACGACGGCGCTGACAGGGAGGCTGCCGACGTGGCGCACTGGTCCGGCCGTGAAGATGCTGTCGCCGTCCGGCCGGGGGATGACTTGAGGATCAGAACTCGCTATCGGCCCGACACGATCCACAGGTTTCCGATCGGGCCGCCCAGCCGCCCAACGAAAAAATCCCGGAGAGCAATGCTCTCCGGGATTCTCGCGGTGTCCGAGGGGGGACTTGAACCCCCACGCCCGTTAATAGGGCACTAGCACCTCAAGCTAGCGCGTCTGCCATTCCGCCACTCGGACTCGATGCTTCGGTGTCTCGCGGATTTCTCCGTTCCGCACCGGGCCGGATAACACTAACCGAGGTTGCCCCCGTATCCCAAATCCCGTAGGAGTGAGGGGTGACTTCGGAGCCTGAGACCACCGCCGGGACCATCAAAGCCGTCGACGAAGTGGTCGATATCGTCAGCAAACTGATCCGCTTCGACACCTCCAATACGGGAGAGCCCGAGACGACGAAGGGCGAGGAGGACTGCGCCAAGTGGGTGGCGGGGATGCTCGAAGAGGTGGGGTACACCACTCAGTACGTCGAGTCTGGCCGCCCGGGACGCGGCAACGTGTTCGCGCGGCTCGCCGGTCCGCCTGATTCCGACCGTGGTGCGCTCCTGGTGCACGCGCATCTCGACGTCGTGCCCGCAGAGCCCGCCGACTGGAGTGTCCACCCGTTTTCGGGGTCGGTGTCCGACGGCTACATCTGGGGCCGCGGCGCCGTCGACATGAAGGACATGGCGGGGATGGCACTGGCACTTGCCCGACAGTTCAAGCGTGACGGCACCGTGCCGCCACGCGAACTGGTCTTCGCCTTTCTCGCCGACGAAGAGGCCGGCGGGACGTGGGGTTCTCACTGGCTGGTGGAGCATCGGCCGGATCTGTTCGAAGGCATGACTGAGGCAGTTGGTGAGGTCGGCGGCTACTCACTGACCGTCGACCGCCCGGACGGCACGCAGCGTCGTCTCTATCTGGTGGAGACGGCCGAGAAGGGGCTCTCGTGGATGCGGCTCACCGCCGAAGCCACTGCGGGCCACGGGTCGTTCCTGCACTCCGACAACGCTGTCACGGAGATCGCCTCCGCAGTCGCGCGTATCGGAAATCACGAATTCCCCCTCGTGATCAGCGATTCGGTGGCCGAGTTCCTGCAGGCGGTGTCCGAGGAGACCGGTTGGGATCTCGGTCCCGACACACCTGATCTCGAGACCGCCCTGTTCAAGTTGGGCAGCCTCGCCCGGATCCTCGGTGCCACACTCCGTGACACCGCCAACCCGACCATGCTCAAGGCCGGCTACAAGGCCAACGTGATCCCGCAGAAGGCCGAGGCCGTCGTCGACTGCCGTGTTCTTCCCGGACGCCAGAAGGCGTTTGAGGCTGAGATCGACGAGTTGATCGGCCCCAACGTCCGACGCGAATGGATCACCCACCTCGACTCCTACGAGACGACATTCGACGGCAACCTCGTCGACGCGATGAACGACGCGATCCTCGCCTACGACGAGGACGGCCGAACCGTCCCGTACATGATGTCGGGCGGCACCGACGCCAAGGCGTTCGCCAAGCTCGGAATCAGGTGCTTCGGCTTCGCGCCGCTGCGCCTGCCGCCCGAACTCGACTTCGCCGCGCTCTTCCACGGCGTCGACGAACGAGTCCCGGTGGACTCGGTCCTGTTCGGCACGCAAGTGTTCGAGCACTTCCTGCATCACAGCTGAGCGGTCCCCCGACCTACGGTTCAGCTGCGACGCGTCAACGCGATCAGTCTCCTAGCACTCGCCGCAAGTAGTCGTTGCTGAAGACGCGCGAGGGGTCGTACTTGTCCCGAACCGCGAGGAAGTCGTCGAATTGCGGGTACACGTCGCGGAAGTACTCCGCGTCGCGAGTGTGTAGCTTGCCCCAGTGTGGCCTGCCGTGGTGGGCAACCATGATCTCCTCGACGTCGGCGAAGAACGCCGAGATGTCCGCGGGATCGTCACGGTGGTAGCGGTGGACCGCGATGTAACCGGTGGTACGTCCCGAGGCTGTCGAGAGCATCAGATTGTCCGCGGCGGCCGCGCGCACCTCCACCGGGAAACTGATGCGGTATCCCTTGCGCGCGATGAGCTTCTCGATGTCGTTGAGTACCTCCGCGACGGCGGGCAGTTCGACCGCGTACTCCATTTCACGGAAGCGAACGTCGCGGATCGACGCAAAGACCTCAGCCGACGGCGCGACGTACGTGCGCTCCGAAAGTGCATGACTGGCAACCCGATTCAGCGTCGGAACAACTGCGGGCGCCCGTCGTCCGAGTTCGCAGACCACGCCGTAGATCTTGTTGCTGATCAGGTCGTCGTCGATATACCTGCGGACCGCGCCCGGTCCGCTTGGCGTGGCATCCGCGGGAAGCCTTGTATTGGTTTTGGCCAACGCGCGACGAGTGTGCGGGAACCAGTAGAACTCGTGGTGGTCGAAGGATTCGACGCGGTCGAGAAAGCCTCCGACCGCATCGTCGAGGTCGAGAGGCTCGTCGTGGGCGCGGAGACTGAACGCGTCGACACATTCGATGGTCAGCTCGACGATGACGCCAAGTGCACCCAATCCCAAGGCGACAGCGCGCAATTCGTCGTCGTCGGACGTGAGAGTGACGACCTCACCGGTACCGGTGACGATCTTCGCGTCGACGATCTGCGTCGAGATCCCACCGAAGTTCAGACCGGTTCCGTGTGTACCCGTCGACGTGGCCCCGGTGATCGTCTGGCGGTCGATGTCACCGAGATTGCGCATTCCGAGCCCGTAAGGGGCGAGCAGAGCAGGGATCTCGTGCAGGCGGGTGCCCGCACGCAACGTCACCCGTTTCCCGTCGACGCCGACCACCCCGCGGAGCGCGGACATGTCGAGCTGAATGCCCTCTGGCACGCCGATGGCGGTGAAGCTGTGCCCGGAGCCGATCGGCTTGATGCGTGTCCCGTCGGCCGCTGCTGTCGCGACGAGCTCCGCGACGGCGGCGACGCTGTCGGGTGTCGCGACTGCCGTTGTGGCCGACTGGTTTCCACTCCAATTGCGCCACTGCGTGCGCGTCTGCGTTGTCACAGGTAGCACTTTTCTTCCCCTCGGTAGGTCGGAACGAGATCGTCGACTCGTGCCTGTCCGGTCTGGTCACGTCCGATCAGAGCGACTGTCCTGGCGCGCTCGCACACCTCGCCGGACTTGGTGTGGCGGAACCACACTCGATCACCCGGCACCAGGTTCGACGCCGCGTCGCCGGTCAGCGGCGTCTGCACCTCGCCCGCGGCCTCGGTGCCGATGTAGGACAAACCTGCGGGCCACACCGGACGCGGGAGTCTGTCGGGCGCGGGTGGGCCGGACGCGATCCATCCGCCACCCGCGCACGTGATGATCTTTGGCGCGGGTCTGCGCGTCACGTCGAGACCGAACATCAACGCTGGAGCGGGCTGAAAGCGTCGGTACCCATCGAACAGATGGCCGCCGAAAAGTCCACTGCCCGCAGCGATGTCGGTGACGGAACCGTCGCGCGCGGTCTCTTCGAGCGAGCCGGTTCCGCCCGCGTTGACGATCTCGATGTCGGCGAGTTCGCGCAGCGAGGAGATGATCGCGCCTCTTCGGCGTCGTAATTCGAGCATGGACACGCGCTGCATGGCACGAGTTGCCCGGTTCATCAGTGGTTTGCCGTCGACGTCGTCGGCGACTCCCGCGACCTGAGCCTCGTACGACATCACGCCGACGAGCGCGAACCCGGGACGTGCGACGATCGCGCGGGCCAGCGTCAGGGCCGCGTCTGCATCGTGCACAGGGGAGCGTCGGACACCGAGATGGACGCGACCCCCGAACAGCCGCAACGAGGCGTCGAGGTCGATGGCCACCCGAACCACCGAACGGTGCTCTGGTGAGACGACGGAGTCGACGACGTCGAGCTCGGCGACGTCGTCGACGAGCAGCGTGACGCGCGTGAGTGCGACCTCGTCGGCGAGTAGATCGGCGAGAGCGGCCCGTCGAACCGACGGATACCCGAGGAGCACATCTTCGATGTTCGACTCGGTGGCCAACCACTGCGCTTCAGCGACGTCGAAGGCGAGGACTCCCGCAAATCCATCGCGCGCGACGACGTCGTCGATGATCGATCGCACACGAAGCGACTTGCTGGCCAACCGAATCGGCACACCGCCCGCCCGGGCGGTCAGGTCGGCGATGTTGTGTTCGAGCGCGGTGAGATCGAGTGCGAGCGTCGGCGCGTCGAGTCCCGCATCGCGCACCGCCGCGTCAATTCCCGCGTAGTACGCGTCGGGGTCGGTCGACCACGGCTGTGACGATGCGACTGTGCCCGATCGGGTTGTCGCGGCCTCGAGACGGCCCATATGTGCTGCTCCCGGACGTGTCGTGGGAAGGGCGGAGTACCCGGCTCCCAAAGTTGACCAAGTGGTCAACTGAAAGTTACTACACAACTTTCGATGGCGGGACGTGAAAGTGCATCTCGGGCTCCGCGCGCTGCGGATTAGACTCGCGAACGAGTCCACGCACGCTCGGCCACACCGGCCGTACTCGCGAGAGAAAGGTGTTCGATGACCTCGTACGACCCCTACGCAGACCTGCCGAACCTGCCGACGTTCACGCTGACGTCGGAGAGCGTGGCCGACGGCGCACCGCTGGCAACTCCGCAGGTCAGCGGGATCATGGGAGCGGGCGGCGCCGACGCCTCGCCGCAGCTCTCGTGGTCTGGATTTCCCTCGGAGACAAAGAGTTTCGCTGTCACGGTCTACGACCCCGACGCCCCGACCGCCGCAGGCTTCTGGCACTGGGCGGTCGCCGACATCCCTGCATCGGTGACGAGTCTCGCCGAGGATGCAGGCGACGAGAACGGCAGTGATCTTCCGGCCGGGGCGGTCACGCTGGCCAACGATGCCTCGCTCAAGCGGTTCGTCGGCGCTGCGCCACCGCCCGGACACGGACCGCACCGGTACATGATCGTCGTGCACGCCGTCGACGTCGAGTCGCTCGAACTACCCGAGAACGCGACGCCCGCCTACCTCGGATTCAACCTGTTCTCGCATGCGATCGGACGCGCGCGGATCATCGGTACCTACGAGCAGCCCGCCGAGAACGTCTGAGTCGACGATCAGCCGCGTGTCGCGCTGCCGACCGCCTCGGAGATGTTGTTCCATCCGGCGGCGCGCACGCGGGCTGCGAGTCCCTCGTGGATCTCGCGCAAGCTCATCGGCCCTCCATAGATGAAGCCGGTGTAGGTCTGCAACAGATCGGCGCCCGCGCAGATGCGCTCCCAGGCCTGCTCAGGTGTCTCGATACCGCCGACGCTGATCAAGGCGAGCTTGCCGCCGACGCGAGAGTACAAGCGGCGCAAAACTTCCAGCGAGCGGTCGGCGAGCGGTGCTCCCGAGAGTCCGCCCGGTCCCATTGCCTCGACCTCGTCTGCCGGAGTGGTGAGTCCGTCGCGCGAGATCGTCGTATTGGTGGCGACGATGCCCGCCAGACCGAGTTCGACGGCCAGATCGGCCACCGCGTCGACGTCGGCGTCGGCGAGGTCGGGAGCGATTTTCACGAGGACCGGTACCGACACCTCGTCGAGTACCGCGGTAAGAATCGGCCGCAGTGAGTCAACGGCCTGGAGATCGCGGAGACCGGGAGTGTTCGGTGAGCTCACGTTGACCACCACGAAATCGGCATGCGGACCCAGCAGGCGCGCCGAGACCCGATAGTCGTCCACGGCGCCGTCGAGCGGCACGACCTTGGTCTTGCCGATGTTCGCGCCGATCGGAACAGGGATCCCGCGCCCGCGGGCCGCCGTCAGATTGTCAGCGGCCGCCGGTGCGCCGGGATTGTTGAATCCCATGCGGTTGATGAGCGCGCGGTCGGCGGGCAAACGGAACAGCCGCGGTGGCGGGTTGCCCGGCTGGGCCTGGCCGGTGACTGTGCCGACCTCGGCGTACCCGAAGCCGAGAAGCCCCCAGGCGTCGGCCGCTGCCGCTGACTTGTCGAAACCTGCTGCCAGACCCAGGGGTGCCGGGAAGGTGACACCGAAGACCTCTTGGCGGAGCACCGGGTCGGGAACGGTGAACAGTCGCGCGAGGAGGGTCCGCGCGATGCCCAGCCTGCTGGTGGTGCGGATCGACGCCATGATGATCGAGTGAATGCGCTCGGGCGCGAGGAGGAACATCGCCTTCAGCGCGACCGGGTACAGGACCCGGTTGACGCGGGTCAGCATGCCTCGGCGCTTCCGCCGAACTGCTCGCCACCCCTGCCCCGTGGCGGTTTTTTGCGTCGTAGCAACACTTTTCGGGTGCCATCGGTATACAGCCGGACCCGCGACAGTTCCCAGCCGCCGAACTCGGCTTCGAGGGACAGACGCATCGACGCGGTCACCCTGGTGATGTCCGGCGGGAGCTTGATCAACATCGTCTCGTAGTCCTCGGACGTCACTTCCCATCCGCGGGGATAGCGCGCACCGATTCGTGCGCTGGTGCGGTGATGCTGGGGGAGCCGGTGCTGACCAGGTGTTGACATCAGCGTCCCGCCTCGCTCGGCGCGGCAGTCGAACTGCTCACGGGCGCCCCTTGGCCGTACGGCGGAGTGACGACCTGCACGCCGCCGTCGCGGGCGGACAAGACGTAGACGGTGCCGGACGCGTCGTCGACGGTGAGTGCGTCGGGCTGGGCAACCGCGGCGAAGCGATGCTTCTCGACGGGTTCACCACCGGCAAGGTCATACGCCACCACCTCGTTGTTCGCCGTCGTCGACACCCATAGGAGATTGCGGGTGTCGTCGTAGTCTACGGCGTAGGGCCCGTTCGGCACGGGATAGCGGAACCGCATCACCAGCGGTGATCCGAAGAATCCGATGATCTCGTCGTCGCGTGTGTTGCTTACGAGGATTCGCCCGTAGTGGTCGACCGTCGCCTCGGTGGCGCCGTTGCCTGCGCGTAGCGCCGCACCGAACTCGCCGGTGGAGATGTTGACCGGTGTGACAGACGACTGCGCTTTGTCGAGCACGACGACCTGCTCGTCGGGCAGGTCGGCACCGGCGGGGGAGACCGTGATCTGATCCACGCCGACGAACCCGCCGATATCGCGGATCTGCTTCAGCGCGGCGTCGAAGACGACGAGGTGACCGTTGGCCGTGCCGACGAGGATCTGTCCTGACGCCGTGCGAGCCAGCGCGGTGGGCTCCGAGACTGAGGTTCGTGCCGACGTCACGGCACCGTCGGCGCCGATGCGCACCAGGATTTCCGGGCCGGCGCCCACGAATGCGGCGTCACCGACCCCGATCAGTCGTGTGAGGCGGGGTACCGCGGTGGTGGTCGGCGCAGTGGTGATCGCCTCGGTCGACAATCGCAGCACCGACGTTCCGTCGCGGCCGAGAACGCCGAGCGCGTTGCCCGAATGAGCGAGCACCGTGCTGCCCGGCGGGGTGGGTACCACCGTTCCCGCGGGTGTGGCGGCGGGTCCGGAAGGCGCGGCACTCGCGGTCGCGGGCGCCACGGTCTCCTTCTTGTCTCCGCTGTCGTTCGACGATCCACACCCGGCCAGCACCATCGTCGCGGCCACGATCGCTGCGACACCGCAGACCCACGCCGAACGTCGGCGGGCAGTGGCAGGGGTGTCGACAAGCCTGGGTGAGCGCATGTGACCATCTTGCGCGACGCACATCGAACGCCCGTCGACAGGTCGGCGTCGCCGTTCGCCGGATCACATCCGGTGCACCGCTCGTGCGCCGCATGCGACCGGTAGCATCGTCGCCCGTGACCGAGACCATGACCTGGGCCCAGGCGATCGTGCTGGGAATCATCCAGGGCCTCACCGAGTTTCTGCCCATCTCATCGTCGGCCCACCTGCGTATCGCTTCGGAACTGATGTTCGGCGGCGACGCCGGTGCGTCGTTCACCGCTGTGATCCAACTCGGCACCGAGGCCGCGGTGCTCGTGTTCTTCGCCCGCGACATCGGGCGGATCATCACCGCCTGGTTCCGCGGACTGTTCAACGAACACGAACGCAACCTCGACTACCGGATCGGCTGGTACGTGATCTTCGCGACCATCCCGATCGGCATCATCGGCTTCCTGCTGAAGGACGAGATCCGCACCGCAGCACGCAACCTCTGGATCACCGCGATCGTCCTGATCGTGTTCTCGGGAGTGTTCTGGCTCGCCGAACGTGTCGCAACGCAGTCCCGGTCGATCGAGCAGCTCACCCTGCGCGACGGCCTGGTCATGGGTCTCGCGCAATGCCTCGCCCTTGTCCCTGGCGTGTCACGGTCGGGTGCGACGGCCAGCGCCGGTCTGTTCCTCGGACTCGAGCGCGAGGCCGCGTTCCGCTTCTCGTTCCTGCTTGCGATTCCCGCGGTGCTCGCATCCGGACTGTTCAGTCTTCCCGACGCCTTCCACCCCTCCGGCGACGGTATGGAGGCCACCGGCGCACAACTCGCGGTGGCCACGCTGATCTCGTTCGTCGTCGGCTACATCTCCATCGCCTGGCTGTTGCGCTTCGTCAGCGGTCACTCGCTGAACTGGTTCGGCGTCTACCGCGTCGCCCTCGGCCTCGTCGTGATCGGGATGCTCTCCGCAGGGGTCATCAGCGCGACCTGAACCGCGCCGCGACGGCTGTCTGTGCCGCGGCCGGCGCAAGTGCCTATGGTTGAGGGATGACCGTGATCCTGGTTCGCCATGGCCGGTCGGTTGCCAATACCTCGGGCGTACTCGCCGGCCGCACGCCGGGTGTCGCCCTCGACGACAAGGGACGCTCGCAGGCAGCGGAACTGGTGAATCGACTCGGCCCGTGCGTCGAGCAGATCACGGCGGTGGCTCGCTCACCGCTGCAACGCTGTGGTGAGACCGTTGCCCCGTTGCTCGCAGCCATTGCCGAGCAGACCGGTCGTCAGGTTCCCGAGGTGGTCGTCGACGATCTCGCCGAGGTCGACTACGGCACTTGGACCAACCGACCGATCAAAGACCTTCTCGCCGAGCCCCTGTGGAAGGTGGTGCAGCAACACCCGTCCGCTGCCGTCTTCCCCGAGGGGGAGGGACTCTCTCAGGTACAGGCCCGTGCCGTTGCCGCGATCCGAAGGCTCGATCGCGAACTCGGTGGTGAGGACGGCTCCGGCGTCTGGATCGCGTGCTCGCACGGGGACGTGATCAAATCGGTGATCTCCGACGCGATGGGCGCCCACCTCGATACGTTCCAGCGGATAGTCATCGAACCGGCGTCGATCAGCATCGTGCGCTACGGCGCGACGCGCCCGTACGTGCAGACCGTCAACAACACCGCCGTGATCTCGATACCGTCGCCCCCGCCGAAGAAGAGTCACGACGCCCCCTCCCACATCGCCACAGCCGAGGACGACGCGACCATCGGTGGCGAGACCGGTACCGACAACACCCCGCGACCGGCAACTTCTGCACAGGCTCCCGCCGGGCGCGGATAATGAACACACGAGAAAAGGAGGTGTGATGTCTCGAGCGATCCATGTCTTCCGCAGCCCGGACCGGTTTGTCGCCGGTACCGTCGGACAACCGGGCGACCGGACGTTCTACCTCCAGGCTGTCCACGAGGCGCGCATCATCAGTGTGATGCTCGAAAAGCAGCAGGTTCAGATCCTCGCTGATCGGATCGGCGCTCTGCTCGACGAGATCCATCGCAGGTTCGGCACCCCGATTCCACCGCCGTCCGACCGCGTCGGAGATCTCAGCCCCCTGGTGATGCCGGTCGACGCCGAGTTCCGGGTCGGCACCATGGGCCTCGGCTGGGATGCCGAGTCGGAAGCCGTCGTCGTCGAGTTGCTCGCCATCACCGAGGGTGAGTTCGACGAGAGCGTCGTACTCGACGACACCGACGAGGGTCCCGACGCCGTCCGCGTGTTCCTCACCACGCAGGCCGCCCGCGAGTTCGCCGCGCGATCATCGCGGGTCATCTCCGCCGGTCGGCCGCCATGCCCGCTGTGTGCCGAGCCCCTCGATCCTGCCGGCCACCTCTGTGTCCGCACGAACGGCTTCAAACGCGACGCAGAGCTGAGCAAATCGATCGAATTCGTCGACCCTGAGGTGTTCCGCGACCTGTCACTCGGCGACGACTCGGGTCTCTACGACACCGACGACGAGGGCGACGACTCAGGGGATGGACCCGACGCCGAGGGCCCGGGGCGGGATTGACACCGATGCAGCCGGGGGAGGCCGCCGACGAGCCCGAGCCCGGCACGGGCTCCATCACCTCCGATGATTCGCTCCGTGAGGGAGAACTGGTCATCGTCGGCCGAATCCCGACGGCGAGCAACGCGACCCTCGTCTGCGAGGCAACACCGTCAACAGGCGGCAGCGTTCGGTGCGTATACAAACCGATTCGTGGAGAAGTGCCGCTGTGGGACTTCCCCGACGGCACGCTTGCCGGGCGCGAGGTCGGGTCGTACCTGATCTCCGAGGCACTCGGCTGGCACACGATCCCGACGACGGTGATGCGCGACGGTCCGCTCGGCCCCGGAATGGTCCAGCGCTGGATCGACACCCCCGATCCCGACTCCGGCGACCTCCCGGCGGCCCGCATCGACCTCGTGGACCTGTGCCCACCTGGCACGGTCCCCGACAACTATCGGCCGATCCTGCGGGCGCTCGATCCACTCGGAGAGCAGGTCGTTCTCGTCCACGCCGACGATCCGCGCCTACTGCGGATGGCGGTGCTCGACGTCATCCTCAACAACGCAGACCGTAAGGGCGGACACGTACTCGAAGGTCTCGACGGCAACGTCTACGGCGTCGACCACGGCATCTGCCTACACGCCGAAGACAAGCTGCGCACAGTGCTGTGGGGCTGGGCGGGCGATCAGATCCCCGGCCACCTGATCGCCGATATCGCGACGCTCGCCGAGGCCCTGGAGTCCGACGACTCGCAGCTCCGCGCGGCACTGGTCCCACACATCACCGACGACGAGATCGACGCACTCACCCTGCGCGCCATCATCCTCGCCGAATCCGGCAGGCTTCCCATGCCGCCGCCTCACCGCCCCATTCCCTGGCCGCCCTTCTGAGGCGTCCCTGCTCGTTCTGACAGCCCTGTTCAGTTCCGCTCTGCAGCGGCCAATACAGTGGGGGATATGCAATCGTGGCCTGAACCGGCTGTGCCCACTGTCGGTGGATCCGGACCCGCGCTCCGCCTGTACGACACGTCGAGCCGCTCCGTGCGCCCCGTCTCGCCCGGCGCGACCGCGACCATGTACGTCTGTGGCATCACGCCCTACGACGCAACGCATCTCGGCCACGCGGCAACGTATCTCACCTTCGACATCGTCAACCGGGTGCTGCGCGACCAGGGGCACGAGGTGCACTACGTGCAGAACATCACCGACGTCGACGATCCGCTGTTCGAGCGTGCCGCACGCGACGGTGTCGACTGGCGTGCGCTCGGCTCCGAGCAGATCCAGCTCTTCCGCGACGACATGACGGCGCTGCGCGTCCTGCCGCCGCGCGACTACATCGGTGCGATGGAGTCGGTCGACGAGGTCATCGAGATGGTGGGCAAACTCCTCGCGTCTGGCGCGGCGTACGTCGTCGACGATCCCGAATATCCCGACGTCTACTACCGCGCGGACGCCACCGAGCAGTTCGGCTACGAATCCGGGTATGACCGGGCGACGATGGAACGCTTCTTCGCCGAGCGGGGCGGCGACCCCGACCGTCAGGGCAAGCGTGACCGCCTCGATCCCATCCTGTGGCGCGCCCGCCGCCCCGACGAACCGTCGTGGGAGTCGCCGTTCGGACCGGGACGTCCCGGTTGGCACGTCGAATGTTCGGCGATCGCGCTGAACCGGCTCGGCGTCGAATTCGACATCCAGGGCGGCGGAAACGACCTGATCTTTCCCCATCACGAGTTCTCCGCAGCGCATGGCGAGGCGTACACGGGTGCCCGTCGCTTTGCCCGCCACTACGTCCACACCGGCATGGTCGGACTCGACGGCGAGAAGATGTCGAAGAGCCGCGGAAACCTGGTCTTCGTGTCGGTGCTGCGCCGCGCGGGTGAGGATCCCGCGGCCATCAGGCTGGCGCTGCTCGCCGAGCACTACCGTGCCGACCGCATGTGGAGTGACGCCGTTCTCGACGAAGGTCGCGCACGTCTCGAGCGCTGGCGGGCCGCCACGTCGGCGACGACCGGCCCCGACGCCGCACCCGTCATCGCCCGCGTGCGGGAGCATCTCGCCGACGACCTCGACACACTCAAGGCCCTCGCGGCAATCGATGGGTGGTGCCGGGACGTCGAGCAGGGAATCGGACAGTCGACGACGGCTCCCGGCGATCTCGCTTCGGCCGTCGAAGCACTGCTCGGCGTCGAATTGAGCCACGCGACACGATGATCCGACTCGATTCGTACGCAGGCGGCGCAGCTTAGTAGAGTTCTCCGGGTGGCCCGCGTTCAGGAGATCCGACCCAACACCGAATCCGGCGTGTACACCGTGATCACACGGACCTCGACGTATCTGCTTGACTTCAACGACATGACTCTGCTGCGGGCTCCGGGGGTGGGTGGCACCGACAGCGAGGAATGGGCGGTCAGCAGACTGCGACGCGACTCCGAAGACATCCCGCTTCTCGGTGTGAAGTCATGCCGCGTGGGCGAATCAGCGCAGTTCTGGGTTCGCGCCGCCGACGACCCGGACGTACGGACCTGGCGCATCACGACGCCGGTCGTCTCCATCGAACGCATCGACTGAACCCCGACATCAGTAGCTGACACGGCGAGCGGTCGGTGCGGCTCAGCTTCCGAACGGACCGGGTCGACGCCGCTTGAGATAGCGCTCGAATTCCGCCGCCAACGCGTCGCCGTCGATCTTCGCCATCGCCTCGTCGGTGTCGAGTTCGGCGTCGCCACGCTCTTCGAGGCCTCGGACGTAGTCGGCGATCTCCTCGTCGTCCTCGGTCATCTCGGTGACCGCCTGCTCCCATTCCTCGGCCTGCTCGGGCAGCGTGCCGAGCGGTACCTCGATGTCGAGGACCTCCTCGACCCTGTTGAGCAGCGCGACCGTCGCCTTGGGGTTGGGCGGCGTCGACACGTAATGCGGGACCGCGGCCCAGAACGACACCGCGGGCAGCCCTGCCTGCACGAACAGATCCTGCAGCACGCCGGTGATGCCGGTCGGGCCCTCGTAGCGATTCTCTGCGAGGTTGTAGCGCTCGGCCGCTTCACTGCTGTAGGCGCTCCCGGTCACGGGCACCGGACGGGTGTGAGGGGTGTCGGCGAGTAGCGCGCCGAGCATCACTGTCGTCTCGACGCCCAACTCATGCGCGAGGTCGACGATCTCGGCGCAGAACGCACGCCAGCGCATGTTGGGTTCGATTCCGCGCACCAGTACGATGTCACGGTCGGCTCCCTCGGGGCTGCAGTAGGAGATCGACGTCGTCGGCCAGTCGATTCGGCGGGTGACTCCGTCGATTTGCTTCACCGTGGGCCGATTGACCTGGAAGTCGTAATAGTCGTCGGCGTCGATGTCGACGAGGGGCTGCGCGTCCCAGGTCAGCGCGAGATGCTCGACGGCGCTACTGGCCGCGTCTCCGGCGTCGTTCCAGCCCTCGAAGGCAGCCAGCAGGATCGGCCGGCGCAACCGGGGAAGATTCGACAACTGCTCTGCGTTCACTGAACCAGCCTACGACCTGATCACAAAAGAGAGCGAACTACGCTGAGAACCATGTCCAACCCCTCCCGTACCGCAACCGACCTCGACACGACGTTCCTGACGGACATGTCGCGTCGAGTATTGATCGGCGATGGGGCGATGGGCACCATGTTGCAGGCTGCGGATCTGACGCTCGACGATTTCAACAACCTCGAGGGTTGCAACGAGATCCTCAATGACACCCGCCCCGACGTACTCGCCGACATCCACCGCGCCTACTTCGAGGCCGGCGCCGATGCCGTGGAGACGAACACATTCGGCTGCAACCTCTCGAACCTCGGCGACTACGACATCGCCGACCGCATCCGCGAACTGTCCTTCAAGGGCACCTCCATCGCCCGTGGTGTCGCCGACGAGATGGGGCCGTCGAGTGATGGCACCGGACGTTACGTCCTCGGGTCCATCGGCCCCGGCACCAAGCTGCCCAGCCTCGGCCACACCACGTTCGAGGCCATCCGCGACGCCTACTTCGAATGCGTCGCAGGCATGCTCGACGGAGGCGCCGACGCGATCCTCGTGGAGACCTCGCAGGATCTGCTGCAGGTGAAGGCTGCCGTTCTTGCTGCCAAGCGGGCGATGGCCCAGCTCGGGCGTCGGATCCCGATCATCTCCCACGTCACGGTCGAGACCACGGGCACCATGTTGCTCGGTTCCGAGATCGGGGCGGCGCTGACCGCCATCGAGCCGCTCGGCGTCGACATGATCGGACTCAACTGCGCCACCGGGCCCGCCGAGATGAGTGAGCATCTGCGCTACCTGTCGCGGCACGCCACCATCCCGGTCTCGGTCATGCCCAACGCCGGTCTTCCCGAGCTCGGGCCCAACGGCGCCGTATACCCGTTGCAGCCCGACGAGCTCGCGTCCTCACTGGCGACGTTCGTCGGTGAATTCGGCCTGTCCTTCGTCGGTGGCTGTTGCGGCACGACGCCCGACCACATCCGTGAGGTCGCGGCGGCGGTCGCCGACGTGACCAAGGCGCAGCGGAATCCGCAGCACGAGTCGGAGACGTCGTCGCTGTACACCGCGGTCCCCTTCGACCAGGACGCCAGCTTCTTGGTGATCGGCGAGCGCACCAACTCCAACGGCTCCAAGGCATTCCGCGAGGCGATGCTCGCCGAGGACTACCAGAAGTGCCTCGACATCGCCAAGGACCAGACCCGCGACGGTGCGCACATGCTCGACCTCAACGTCGACTATGTCGGCCGCGACGGAGCTGCGGACATGACTGCGCTCGCTGGCCGTTTCGCGACGTCGTCGACGCTGCCGATCATGCTCGACTCCACCGAGCCCGAGGTGATCCGCGCAGGACTCGAGGCGCTCGGCGGTCGGTGTGCGGTCAACTCCGTCAACTATGAGGACGGCGACGGACCCGATTCGCGATTCGCACGCATCATGCGGCTCGCCGTCGAACACGGTGCCGCTGTGGTGGCGCTGACGATCGACGAGGAAGGCCAGGCGCGTACCGCTGACTGGAAAGTCCGTGTGGCAGAGCGGCTCATCGCCGATATCACCGGGAACTGGGGCCTCGCCGAAGAGGACATCATCCTCGACACCCTGACGTTCCCGATCTCGACGGGTCAGGAGGAGGTCCGCAAGGACGGCATCGAGACCATCGAGGCCATCCGGCGGCTACACGAGGCTCATCCCGAGGTGCACTTCACCCTGGGTATTTCCAACATCTCGTTCGGCCTGAATCCCGCTGCGCGCCAGGTGCTCAACTCGGTGTTCCTCCACGAATGCGTGCAGGCGGGTCTCGACACCGCGATCGTCCACGCGTCGAAGATCCTGCCGATGGCTCGCATCCCCGACGAGCAGCGCGACGTGGCGCTCGACCTGATCTACGACCGTCGACGTGACGGATACGATCCGCTGCAAAAGCTCATGGAGCTGTTCGAGGGCGTCTCGGCGGCGTCGGCCCGCGAAACCCGTGCGGCAGAACTGAATCGGCTTCCGCTGTTCGAGCGACTCGAGCGTCGCATCGTCGACGGCGAGCGCAACGGGCTCGAGGCCGACCTCGACGAGGCCATGACGCAGAAGCCGCCGCTGGAGATCATCAACGAGACACTCCTGTCCGGCATGAAGACCGTCGGCGAGCTCTTCGGCTCCGGCCAGATGCAGCTGCCATTCGTGTTGCAGTCGGCCGAGGTCATGAAAACCGCTGTGGCACATCTCGAACCGCATATGGAGGCGACCGGCGAGGACGGCAAGGGACGCATCGTCCTTGCCACTGTGAAGGGCGACGTCCACGACATCGGCAAGAACCTCGTCGACATCATCCTGAGCAACAACGGCTACGAGGTCGTGAACATCGGTATCAAGCAACCGATCTCGACGATCCTCGAGGTGGCCGAGGACAAGCGCGCCGACGTGATCGGCATGTCGGGGCTGCTGGTGAAGTCGACGGTCGTCATGAAGGAGAACCTCGAGGAGATCAACGCCCGAGGGTTGGCGGACAACTATCCCGTCCTGCTCGGCGGAGCGGCGCTCACGCGGTCGTACGTCGAGAACGACCTCTCGGAAGCCTACGAGGGCGACGTGCATTACGCGCGCGACGCCTTCGAGGGTCTGCGACTGATGGACGACATCATGGCGCTCAAACGTGGCGGGGGATCGGTGCCGGAGAGCGCCGACTCTATCGCTGCCGCCCAGAAGGCTGCCGAGCGCAAGGCACGCCACGAACGATCGAAGCGCATCGCCGCCAAGCGCAAGGCCGCGGAGACTCCGATCGAGGTGCCTGCACGCTCGGATGTGGCCGCCGACAACGACGTTCCGACACCGCCGTTCTGGGGGACTCGGATCATCAAGGGCGTACCCGTTGCCGAGTACCGCCAACTACTCGACGAGCGCGCCCTCTTCCTGGGTCAGTGGGGGCTGCGGGGAGCGCGCGGCGGCGACGGGCCGTCGTACGAAGAGTTGGTCGAAACCGAGGGTCGTCCGCGGCTTCGCTACTGGATCGACCGGTTGTCGACCGAGGGCATCCTGCAGCACGCGTCCGTTGTGTACGGGTACTTCCCTGCGGTCAGCGAGGGCGACACCGTGCATGTGTTGACCGAGCCTCGCCCGGATGCCCCTGTGCGGTACAGCTTCTCGTTCCCACGCCAGCAGCGGCCGAAGTTCCTGTGCATCGCCGACTTCATCCGCTCGCGCGACGACGCCGTAGCCACCGGACAGGTCGACGTGCTGCCGTTCCAACTCGTCACGATGGGTCAGCCCATCGCCGACTTCGCCAACAAGCTCTTCGCCGACGACGCGTACCGCGACTACCTCGAGGTCCACGGCATCGGAGTGCAGTTGACGGAGGCGTTGGCCGAGTACTGGCACCAGCGGGTGCGCAGCGAACTGACGGTGGGGGACAAGTCATTCGGCTCTGAGGATCCCGACGCTGCCCAGGGCTTCTTCGACCTCGAGTACCGCGGTGCGCGTTTC
This sequence comes from Gordonia sp. 852002-51296_SCH5728562-b, assembly GCF_001665475.1. Classification (NCBI taxonomy): domain Bacteria; kingdom Bacillati; phylum Actinomycetota; class Actinomycetes; order Mycobacteriales; family Gordoniaceae; genus Gordonia; species Gordonia sp. 852002-51296_SCH5728562-b. Next base: position 19,618 of record NZ_LZMI01000021.1, read on the forward strand.
TCCTTCGGCTATGGCGCGTGCCCGAACCTCGAGGACCGCGTCACGATGATGAAGCTCCTCGAACCAGAGCGCATCGGCGTCGAGCTCTCGGAGGAGTTGCAGCTTCATCCCGAGCAGTCGACGGACGCCTTCGTTCTGCACCACCCGGAGGCCAAGTACTTCAACGTCTGAGCATGCGCGTCACGTGGCGCGCAGTACCTCGGTCAACTGCGGGACGATCTGCTTCTTCCTGGAGACGATCCCGGGCGCCTTGGCGTGGCCGTCGCGGACGGTCACGCCGAGCGCCTTTTCGACGGCCTCGACGGGTGACCCGACGACGAGGAGGTCGGAGTCGACCTTCAGCACGTCGGTGAGCAGTAGCACGAACAGGTCGTACCCCTGTTGTCGCGCTTCGGCGTTCATCGCGGCGAGGAACTCGTCGCGGCGTGCGAGCAGACTGTCGACGTCGACGGTGTTGATCTGTGCAACGCGGACCGTCGTCGATCCCATGGTGTAGCTCTTGGCGTCACGGTCGATGAGTTCGGCCGCAGATGCGTCGCCGACGTCGGAGCCCGCGCGGAGCAGGTCGGTGCCGTAGTGGTCGAGGTCGATGCCGGCGCGCTCGGCAAGTGCCTGTGCAGCTGTTCGGTCCAGGTCGGTGGCGGTCGGCGAGTGCAACAGCAGCGTGTCGGAGATGATTGCCGACACCATCATCCCCGCGAGGTCTGCCGGTGGGGTGAGGTCGTTCTCGCCGAACATCCGGTGAAGGATGGTGCAGGTGCAGCCGACGGGCTCAGCGCGAAACCACAGTGGTGCAGCGGTCTCGAAGTTGGCGATCCGATGATGATCGACCACCTTGTGAACGGTCACGTCGGCGATATCGGCGACGCTCTGCTGACGTTCGTTGTGGTCGACGAGAATCACCCCGTCGGCCTCCGGTCGCGCGTGCTCGATGACACGAGGCGCGTCGACATCGAAATGATCAAGCGCATAACGGGTTTCGACGCAGGGTTCGCCCAGGGCGACGGCTTCGACGTCGAGTGAGGGGTCGAGCGTGCGCTCGAGGTGAGCCATCGCGAGCGCCGACGCGATGGCATCGGTGTCCGGGTTGCGGTGACCGAAGACGAAGACCTTCGACATGGATCCTCCGAGACTGCTCGACTATGTCCGTGCTCCCTCGACACTACGACGATTGTGCGCGGGGCGATCTGGCCATGGACGAGTCGGCCCGGGGTGGATCAAACGCGGTGGATCAAACGCGGTGAATCAAGCGGGGTGAAGCCCGCCGGGTGGATGAACCTGGGAAGAACCGGACAGCTTATGTCCATCCACTTCCCAGGCTCGCCGATCACAGTGGACACCGTGTCGTCGACTCTCACTCCCGCAGACCTGCCCGAAAACTCGAGCATCCTCGTCTCCGGAACCGCGCAGCCCGCCCCGATCCCGCACCACCCGGCCCGGCACGACGCTGTGCCCCGGTGGCTGCGCTGGTGCATCCTCGGCGTCGTGCTGGCGGTAGGGCTTGGCGTGCGGTGGTACTTCCTCGATCGTCAGACGATGGACTACCAGAACTTCTTGAGCCGCTGGTACGACACCCTCGACCAGCAGGGATTCAGCGCGTTCCGTGAGCAGTTCGCCGACTACAACTACCCCTACCTCTATCTGATCTGGCTCCTCACCGTGCTGCACGTGCCGTCACTGATCGGCATCAAGGCGCTGTCGATCATCTTCGACGTGGCGCTGGCGAGCTTGGCGTACCGGATCGTCGCAATTCGCACAGATCGATTCTGGTTGCGCGCGTTGGCCTTTGGCGTCGTGTTCCTCCTGCCGTCGGTGATCATGAACAGCGCCTGGTGGGGTCAGGCCGACGCCATCTACACCGCGTGTGTTGTCGCCGGGATCTACTTCCTGCTGCGCGCTCAAGGCAGCGATACTTGTGAAGGCGATTCTGGGCGACAGGCGCACGTCTGGAATCGGTCTGCGTGGAATGTGCGTATGTGGGATGTGCGTGCGTGGAATCCGTACGTGTCGAACTCCGTGATCGCGTGTGTGTTCTTCGGCCTGGCGATCAGCTTCAAACTGCAGGCGATCTTCGTGTTGCCGGTGGTGTTGTGGTTGTTCGTTCGCCGTCGCATCCCCTGGTATGCCCTGCTGGCGATACCCGCCGTCTACGTGCTGCTCGACATTCCCGCGGTGTTGGCAGGCGCGTCGTGGTCGACGGCACTCTCGGTGTATCTGAACCAGACCGACTCGTACAAGCAGCTCACGCTCGGCGCGGCGACCCTGTATCAGCTCATTCCGATCTCGGGGGACGCCACCTGGTTGGCACATCTCGGTATCGGGCTGGCCGCGCTGGTGATCGTGGTGTTCCTGGCCTGGTCGCTGTGGAAGAAGCCGGCCGTCACACCTGCCTCGATACTCGTCGTGGCAACGGCAAGTGCTGCCACCGTACCGTTCCTCTTGCCCGCGATGCACGACCGATACTTCTACGCCGTCGAGATCCTCAGCGTGATCGCCGCGTTCTACCTCCCGCTGTGGTTCATCGCGGTGCCGGTCCTGATCCAGGCGTCGGCGATCGGCGTCTACCACTCGTCACTGTCCGGCGATCAGGGCCACGGCATGACAAGGCAGTTCCACGGCAACAGCGGTGGCGCCGGACAGCCCTCCGGACAACCCGGGGGACAGTCGTCCGAACAACCGGCGGGGCAGCCACCTACCGGCCAACAAGCTGGTCCCGGCGGACCGGGTGGACAGGGTGGCCGCGGCGGACAACACGGGCCGGGTCGACCGGATGGACATGGCGGAAGCGGTGGCTACACATCGGGCCGGGGCGATATCACGCTGACCGTCTACGCCTCCCTGATGGCCGCGGCGGCGCTGGGACTGGTGATCAGCGTCGTCGACACCGTCAGGCGCCCGGCCCCGCGGCCCGCGCAGGACGACGCCGCCACGTGAGCCGAATCACCGGATTCGCTGCGCGTTGTCCGTATCGGCGATGATGCTCGGGTGACGACCTCGACAGAATTAGCCCGTCCGGCCGCGGTCCTCTGGGATATGGACGGCACGCTGCTCGACTCCGAGAAACTGTGGGACATCGCAGTCGCCGAACTCTCCGAACGTCACGGCTACGTGATGACGCCGGAGCTTCGTGAGTCGACACTCGGCAACTCCATGAGCGACGCCCTGACCAAGGTCTTCGACGCTTCCGGCGTGCCGGTCGACGAGCGTGACTACGCCGCCGACGAGCGGTGGCTGCTCGATCGGGTTGCTCAGCTGTTCTCCGTCGATCTGCCGTGGCGACCAGGCGCATTCGAGGCGCTGACGACAATCTTCGACGCGGGTATCCCCATGGCGCTGGTGACCAATACGGTGCGCGAGCTGACCGATCAGGCACTCGGCACGATCGGCCCGCACTTCTTCGCGGTCACCGTGTGCGGCGATGAAGTGGAATACGGGAAACCGGCGCCCGATCCCTATTTGCGGGCGGCGACCCTGCTCGGCGTCGAAGCCAGTCAGTGTGTCGCCGTTGAGGATTCGCCTACCGGAACGCAGTCGGCGGTCTCCGCCGGCTGCACGACGATCGTCGTGCCGTCGGCCGCCGACGTCCCGGCGGGTCCGCGACGCCGCTTTCGGCGCAGCCTCGACGGACTGACGATCATCGACCTCGCACGGCACGACTAGTCGTTCGGCGATCCCGTGAGTCGATCCGATGTGCGCGCATGGGACAATCGACACCCGTGAAGACCTTCGATGAGTTGTTCGCGGAGCTGACCGACAAGGCGGCGACGCGTCCTGCAGGTAGTGGCACCGCCGCCGCACTCGACTCCGGCGTGCACACACTGGGTAAGAAGATCATCGAAGAGGCCGGCGAGGTGTGGTTGGCCGCCGAATACGAATCCGACGAGTCGCTCGGCGAGGAGATCTCCCAGCTTCTCTACTGGCTGCAGGTGATGATGATCAAACGGGGCCTCTCACTCGAGGACGTCTACCGCCATCTGTAGGCCGCGACCGATTCGGTCCCGGCCCGCCCGACCTACAGACCACAGACGATTCATCGACATCCCCTGGAGTGACCATGCTGCGCGTTGCAGTCCCCAACAAAGGTGCCCTCTCCGAGTCGGCAGCCGCTGTGCTGGCCGAGGCGGGCTACCGCAAACGATCCGACTCGAAGGATCTCACCGTCCTCGACATCAACAACGACGTCGAGTTCTTCTTCCTGCGACCCAAAGACGTCGCCATCTACGTCGGCGCGGGCACGCTCGATCTCGGCATCACCGGGCGTGATCTCGCTCGTGACTCGGGTGCTCAGGTCGACGAGGAGCTCGCGATGGGCTTCGGGTCCTCGACCTTCCGCTATGCAGCTCCCGCAGGTCAGAAGTGGAGCGTCGACGATCTGGGCGGTAAGCGCATCGCGACGTCGTATCCGAACCTGGTGCGCGACGACCTCGCGTCGCGGGGGATGACTGCCGAGATCATCCGCCTCGACGGCGCGGTCGAGATCTCGATCCAGCTCGGGGTCGCCGACGCGATCGCCGACGTCGTCGGCTCCGGACGGACCCTGCGCCAGCACGGCCTGGCGGCGTTCGGCGAATCGCTCTGCGACTCCGAAGGGGTCCTGATCAGCCGTGCTGGCGTCGACCCCGACAAGCGCGCAACGCAGTTCATCAAACGAGTGCAGGGCGTCGTGTTCGGACAGCAGTACGTGATGATCGACTACGACTGCCCTCGATCGCTGTTGGAGCAGGCGACCGCCATCACTCCCGGCCTCGAGTCGCCGACGGTCGCTCCGATGGCCGACCCCGAGTGGGCGGCCGTGCGCGCAATGGTGCCGCGTCGCGATCACCAGAACCTGATGGACGAGCTCTCGGAGCTGGGTGCGCGCGCGATCCTCGCGTCGGACATCCGTTCCTGCCGCTTCTGACGTTGGTCGAACCGGCTCGCGGGACGGTCAGCGCGGACCGAGCAGAACGGTTTGGGCGGAGCGGCCCAAGAACCCGTCGACGTCGTAGAGATCGGCGAACGTGGCGCCGTAGCCGTGCCTGCCTGCGGCCATGTCGGCGTCGATGCCCAACCAGGGTGTCGTCGGCTGGCCGACGAGGTGAACCGTGGTGTCCGTGTTCATCCACGTCCACTCGTCCGGTCGCAGCGTCGTGCCGAGCCCGTTCGCCACGTCGAGAACGGTGAAGACGGACTCCAGATTCGACATGGTCTCGCCTTCTACCAGGTCAATCGACGGCTTGATCCATACCGCGGGTGTCTGGCCGTGCAATCCCGGCGTCGCTGCGGTGTCGGTCGTGCCGATGAACCCGACGGTGCCCCAGTCGACGCCCAGGTCACCGTCACCGGTGACACCGCGAACCACGGGCAGCGTCTCCGGGGACGGCAGCGGTTCGCGCGGTGCGCGTGTGATCGTGGTCGAATCCGTTGTGCGCATGCGCCACCCGACACTTTGCGCTGCCAGTCGGTACCTACCGTCGGGTTGCCTGACCTCCAGATCGGCTTCGATGAGCGCGATCTGCTGTCCGGGACGAACCACCCTGGCCCGCACCCGGTTGAGCCCCAGACCGATAGGCCCGAGGATCTCGGTGGTCACCCGCGTGAACTCCTGTGTGGGATCCGGCGCACAGCGCAGAAGACTGCGCATCAACAGCCCCGCAGGGGGTCCTCCGTGCTGGATGTCTGAGGCCCACACACTCAGGGTGGCGGCCGTCGGCGAGAAGTACTCGAAATCGTCAGCATCGTCGTCGGAGTTCGGAATGTCGTCGACGCGCTCGTAGTAGCAACTCTCCACGACCCGACCCTAAATGACGTGAACCCCACGTACCCGACCAGGTCAGTGTCATCCGATCAGACGCTTTCATTACTGCGTTCAGACTAATTCTCGACGTGTGCACGGCGTCGATCTGGTCAAACGACCAGACTCAGGTCTGTTCGCGACAGTTATGTCGACTATTGAGATCGCAATATTCGGTCACGGACGTCCCCTGCTGCCAACTGCACGGCGGCACCGACTCACGAGGTTGCCTGTGTACCGACTCCGGAAATCGTTCGGCGGTGCTGCCGTCGGTTGCGCGCTCTGTGTGGGAACCGTTGTTCCCCTCGCCCTCTCGTCGACAACCGCGCACGCGGGCGTACCTTCCGTTGCGGCAACTCAGGACACCGTCAACGGCCTCGCAGCCGATGGCGTGTTCCGCCCGGCCGACCCCGACGACGGCACAGGTCCGGACTGGTTGAGTACGGCGATCGGAGCGCACAATGGCGATGTTCTGATCGTCGTCACCCCGGGTACCGACGACGGAACTCTGTATCCACGGATCAGGGACTTCCGTGCCGGGGATCGACCGACGTACATCATCGACTACCCCGAGGCGATCGGCCCCATCATCAGCGGACGATCGGGAGCTTCACTGCCGATCTTCGCGCCGTCCTACGACGAGTCGCGCGACATCGCCGTCGCGCAGAACCTCAAGGCCATGCACGCCTTCGCGACGCAACAGGGCGAGAACCCGACCGTCGTCTATACCGGCTTTTCGCAGGGCGCCGAAGCCCTCGGCAACGCGGCCGAACAGGCCGTCGCCAACAACGCAGACGGTACGGCGATCGACGTCGACAAGTCCTACGTCCTGCTCATCTCGGATCCGCGCAGCCCTTGGGGGCTGAAAGCATGGGCTGCCGACCACCCGGCAGTGGCCGGGCTGATGGAGCTGGTGGGTGCCGAGTCCAACGGGGCGCGCGACCCGCAGGCGACAGGCGATCTACCGGTCACGTCGGTGATCGTGGTGGGTGATCCCGTCGCCAACTTCCAATGGGTCTGGAATCGACCGGTGAGTTCACTCCTCGTCGACGCTGCCGGTTTCCTCACGGTCCACACCGGACTCGGCGAACAGAACTACGGCAACCTCATCGACTACAGCCAGGAGCCGACAGTTCTGCACAGTGCGGACGGCAACACGACCTACCTCGTCTACACACCGAAACACCATCCGCTGACAGCGCTTGCGGTACTGATCAACACACGCCTCGGCATCCCGTTCGACGACGATGACGTGGCCCGCTGGGACAACGTGAACAACGCCTTCTACCCGCTCCAGGCGCCGGGAGTGCAGAACGCGGCCGTCGACGTCGTCGACCCGACCGCCGCACGCACGGCACCGACGGACGAGCCGGGTTCGGCGTCGCGTGCCGCCGTCGAGAACACCCCAACGCCTGCTCCCGCCGCGTTGTCGACGAACACCGACGAAGCCGTAGGCGACCGACATCTCGCCGATACCCAGCCGCCAACGAAGGGCCGCCACCGCGCGCCCGAGCGGGTTACCACGCCGCCGCCCGCAGCGTCGGCACCCGCTCTCGATTCGAACACCACCAACCCGTTGCCGCTGACCAAGCCGGCCGAAGGCGCGAGCCCACCCGAGCAGCACTCATCGGCAGGGTCGCAGTCACCGACGGTGCCGCAGATGCAGTCAGACGGACCCCAGTCAGGCGGACCCCAGTCAGGCGGGCCCCGGCACGCGGCCGATTCACAGCCCGACGCGCCCCGTGAAGGGGTGTCGGGAGGCGGGTCGCCGGAAGGCGGCAAGCATGCGTTGACCGGACCCGGTCGGCATGCGGCCGAAAATGCCGCTTAGGCAACAGGATTCGGACGAAATGGCCTGACAGGTCGCGCGATCAGGCGACAAATCCGGGCGGGGGACCGGGGTACTCCGGTATCTCGCCACCGAACTCAGGACACCGAGACTTGTGTTCACACATCCGACACAGGGCTGACCGGCGAGGCCGGAAGTCACCGGAGGCAACTGCTTCGCGAATCGCCTGCCAGATGGCCGAGAGGGTACGACCGAACCGTTCGAGCTCGTCGCGGTCGGGCGTGTAGCTGAGCACCTGGCCGTCGGAGAGATACATGAGTTGGAGCCGATGGGGCACCACACCCCGGATCCGCAGGATCGCCAGCGCATAGAACTTCATCTGGAAGAGCGCTTTGGCCTCATACCCTTCACCGGGCGCGCGGCCCGTCTTGTAGTCGACGATCCGGATCTCGCCGGTCGGCGCGACGTCGATTCTGTCGATGAATCCACGCATCAGGACGTCGTCGCTTTCGATCTCCACATGTTCTTCGACGGACTCTGGCGTGAACGCTGTGGGATTCTCGAGGCGGTAGTAGTTGCCGATCAGCTTGATCGCCTTCTCGACGAACTTGTCGTCGTCGCCGTCGAGGATCGCCCCCAGCGACGGGTCGGCTTCGCACATCGCCGCCCACGCGCCCTCGACGAGGAATTCGGCAGACTCGCGGGTACGGAGCTCGGCGGGCAGATCGAACAGATTCTCCAGCGCCGCGTGGACGACCGTGCCGCGCGTCTGCGCCTGCGTCGGCGTTTCCGGAAACCGGTCGATGGCGCGATAGCGGTAGAGCAAGGGGCACTGTTTGAAATCGGCGGCCCTCGACGGTGACAGGGCAAGCGGCCGGCCGACGAGTCCCCGCCCATGTCCCTGCCCGCTCGCTTCGGTACTCGGCGCCGACGATCCTGCGGGGGCCTGGGCCGGCGAGGTCGCAGGGTGTTCGGCCGCGCCGTCCTTCTGGGCGATGGTGTCGGCGGAGGACCCGGGGTACGCAGTCATGCTCACATTTGGCAGGGTAGGTCGCGGCAGTGACATTGCTGCCGCCCGACATGCGCACCCTGACCTCCGATGTTTCTCATCGGTCACATGCGTCACATCAGTCTCGAGAGGAAACACACATGGCGTCGAGTGGCGTGTTCGTCGTGGGCGACAGGGTCCAACTCACCGACGCCAAGGGTCGCAAGTTCACGGTCAATCTCGAAGAGGGCAAACAATTCCACACCCACCGTGGCGCCATCTCGCACGACGATCTGATCGGGTCGCCCGAGGGCAGCATCGTCTCCGCCACCAGCGGCACCGAGTACCTCGCTCTACGACCACTGCTCGTCGACTTCGTCCTGTCGATGCCGCGCGGTGCGCAGGTGATCTATCCCAAGGATTCCGCCCAGATCGTCAGTGAGGGCGACATCTTCCCGGGTGCACGGGTTCTCGAGGCGGGCGCCGGCTCCGGCGCCCTGACCTGCTCGCTGCTGCGGGCCGTCGGGTCAGAGGGCGAAGTCGTGTCGTACGAGATCCGCGAGGATCACGCCGACTACGCCCGTCGCAATGTCGAGACGTTCTTCGGCGGGACGCCCGCCAACTGGTCGCTGACCGTCGCCGACCTCGTCGAGATCGATACCGACGAACGATTCGATCGCGTCATCCTCGACATGCTCGCGCCGTGGGAAACCCTTGATGTCGTTCGAACGGTATTGAAACCAGGCGGGGTTTTGACCGTGTATGTGGCAACGGTCACGCAACTCTCGCGGGTCGTCGAAGCGCTTCGCGAACAAGAGTGCTGGACCGAGCCGCACGCGTGGGAATCGCTCGTCCGTGACTGGAGCGCTGTGGGTCTCGCGGTGCGCCCCGAGCACAAAATGCAAGGACACACGGCCTTTCTCATCACCGCGCGACGCCTGGCCGACGGCGTCACGACGCTGCGCCCGCAGCGTCGGCCGACAAAGGGATGAGCACAGCGCAGCAGGTATGAACAAAGCGCGGTTCCGTCGGAGAAACACCGCGAATACGTTGCGAAGACTCACATTTAACACGCCGTCAACACCGCGTATCGCGCGGTGCGCGGCGATATTTGCTGCCTCCCGGTAGCGTGGTGTTACGGCGCAACCCACTGGGGTCGTTGCCGGGGAGAGGAGTCAGCAATGACCGAATCTGATCGCCATGAAGCCTCCGGTGAGAATGTGGCAGACGAGACCGCGAGCCATTCGAGCAATTCCGCCGAGGAACAATTCACTCCTGCTTACACGCCCCCGTTGCGCGCAGAGGCCGGCCGTCCGTCCTTCGGACGTCAAGCAGACGCTTCGGACCTCCAGGAGCGGGTCGACAACCTGACGACACGCAATGCCAAGCTCCTCGAGACCCTCAAAGAAGCGCGACAGCAACTCGTTGCCCTCCGCGAGGAGGTCGACCGCCTCGGACAGCCACCGAGTGGATACGGCGTACTCCTCGAGATCTACCCCGACCAGACCGTCGATGTCTTCACGTCAGGCCGCAAGATGCGGCTGACCTGCTCGCCCAACATCGATCTCGACTCGTTGAGCAAGGGTCAGACGCTGCGTCTCAACGAGGCGCTGACCATTGTCGAGGCGTGCGAGTTCGATTCGGTTGGTGAGATCAGCACGTTGCGCGAGGTTCTCGGCGACGGTCAACGCGCACTGGTCGTCGGCCATGCCGACGAGGAGCGGGTCGTGTGGCTCGCCGAACCACTGCTCGGCGATGTCGACGGTGAGGACGGTAAGCGTCGCAAGCTGCGCCCCGGCGATTCGCTGCTGATCGACACCAAGGCGGGCTTCGCGTTCGAGCGAGTCCCCAAGGCCGAGGTCGAGGATCTCGTCCTCGAAGAGGTGCCCGACGTCGGGTACGAGGACATCGGTGGTCTCGGCAGGCAGATCGAGCAGATCCGCGACGCCGTCGAACTGCCGTTCCTGCACAAGGATCTGTTCCGCGATTACGCATTGCGTCCGCCCAAGGGCGTGCTGCTCTACGGGCCTCCCGGTTGCGGTAAGACGCTCATCGCCAAGGCCGTCGCCAACTCCCTTGCCAAGAAGATCGCGACTGCGCGCGGCGACGATGCCAAGGAAGCGAAGTCGTACTTCCTGAACATCAAGGGTCCCGAGCTGCTCAACAAGTTCGTCGGCGAGACCGAGCGCCACATCCGATTGATCTTCCAGCGTGCACGTGAGAAGGCGTCGGAGGGCACGCCCGTCATCGTCTTCTTCGACGAGATGGACTCGATCTTCCGTACGCGCGGGTCGGGCGTTTCGTCCGACGTCGAAACCACTGTCGTGCCACAGCTGCTCAGCGAGATCGACGGTGTGGAGGGCCTCGAGAACGTCATCGTGATCGGTGCGTCCAACCGCGAGGACATGATCGACCCGGCAATCCTGCGGCCAGGACGTCTCGACGTGAAGATCAAGATCGAACGACCCGACGCAGAGTCGGCGATCGACATCTTCTCGAAGTACCTCGTCGAGGAACTACCGGTACACGCCGACGATCTCAACGAGTTCGGCGGCGATCGCACCGCATGCATCAACACGATGATCGAGAAGGTCGTCGAGCGGATGTACGCCGAGAGTGACGAGAACAGGTTCTTGGAGGTCACCTACGCCAACGGCGACAAGGAGATCATGTACTTCAAGGACTTCAACTCCGGAGCGATGATCCAGAACGTCGTCGACCGTGCGAAGAAGTACGCGATCAAGTCGCAGTTGGAGACCGGCGCCCCCGGTTTGCGGGTGCAGCACCTGTTCGATTCGATCCTCGACGAGTTCGCCGAGAACGAGGATTTGCCGAACACCACCAACCCCGACGACTGGGCGCGTATCTCGGGCAAGAAGGGCGAGCGGATCGTCTACATCCGCACGCTGGTCACCGGCAAGAGCTCCGGCGCAAGCCGTGCGATCGACACCGAGACCAACACCGGTCAGTACTTGTAGACCTTCGGTACTTGCAGACCTTCGGTACTTGTAGGCCTTCGGTACTTGTAGGCCTTCGGTACAGACAACTGCGGCCGACCCGTTATGGGTCGGCCGCAATTGTGTCTGTTCCCGTTGCGTTTCGGGCTTACGACGGCATAGCGGGCGGTTCACCCGCCGACGCCGGGTAGCGCACCAAGCCCAGTTCGGCATCGTCGGTGAGCAGCGGATGCCGCGGCAGCACACGCGCGGTGTAACCGAGCACCCCCGATCGATACGGTGCGACCGCCGCGCGGAAGCGCGTTCGGCCGGAGGCATCTGTCCCGGGCACCGGTTCCATCGGCGAATGCACCGCGTCGTAGATGTCGCCGTCGTCGGTCACCCGACCGAGCACGGCTTGCACGGTCACCTCGTCGGGCGCGAGTTCGCCGAGCGAGACGTGCGCCGTCAGGTCGAGCTCGTCGTCGGGTGTCGTCGACTCGTCGATCCCGGCGATCGCCACCGACTTCCACGACGACGCGAGCGTCGAACGGTACGAGGCGAGCGAGGTGGCCAAGGCGTACCCGTCGGCGCACGCCTGCTGGTACGAAATCCCGGCGGGCACATAGAGTTCGAGGGTGTAGTCGCGGACCATGCGCGACGCGAGCACCTTGGGACCGAGCACCGCGAGAGTGTGGCGGACCATCTCCACCCAGCGCGTCGGCACACCGTTCTCGCGTGCGTAGTACAGCGGCACGACGGTCTCCTCGAGCAGCGAGTACAAAGCCTCGGCCTCGAGGTCGTCGCGACGATTCTCGTCGTTCACACCTTCGGCCGACGGAATTGCCCAACCGTTTTCGCCGTCGGCCATCTCGTCCCACCACCCGTCGAGGATCGACAGGTTGAGTCCGCCGTTGAGCGCCGACTTCATCCCCGACGTTCCGCACGCCTCCATGGGACGTACCGGATTGTTGAGCCACACGTCGCAGCCTGCGTAGATGTGTCTCGCCATCGAGATGTCGTAATCGGGGAGGAAGACGATGCGGTCGCGCAGTTCGGGATCCTCGGTGAACTTCACGATCTGTTGGATGAGCGCCTTGCCGCCGTCGTCGGCCGGATGCGCCTTACCCGCGACGACGAGCTGCACCGGCCGTTCCGGATCGGTGAGGATCCGGCGCATCCGGTCTGGGTCACGCAGCATCAGCGTCAGTCGCTTGTAGGTGGCCGCCCGTCGCGCGAAGCCGATGGTCAACGAGTCGGGGTCGAAAAGATCTGCGGTCCAACCGAGTTCGGCGTCGGTGAAGTCGCGGTCGCGGCCACTTGCATAGGCGCGACGTCGGACCTCGTCGACTAGTCCAGCGCGCAACTCCGAGCGGATCGCCCAGAGGTCTGCGGCGGGCAAGGCCGCGTAGACCGCAGGTGCGGCGTCCTCGTTGCCCCCGCTGACGTCCTGCCATTTGCGCGCAACCCACGTCGGTCCGTGCACGCCGTTGGTGACCGCACCGATCGGCACCTCGTCGGCGTCGAACCCGGGCCACAGGTCGGAGAACATCTCGCGACTGACCGCGCCGTGCAGTTGCGACACCCCATTGGATCGCTGACCGAGGCGAAAACCCATGTGCGCCATGTTGAAGACACCCGGATTCGATTCATCGCCGAGTTCGAGAACCGTGCTCGCCGACAGCCCCGGCAACAGATTCGACGTTCCGTCGGGTCCCGGATCGAGGTAGAAGCGCACGAGATCGTCGGGGAAGCGGTCGATTCCGGCGGGGACGGGGGTGTGCGTCGTGAAGATCGTCGACGCTCGGACCACGGACTCCGCGGAATCGAAGTCGAGCCCAGCGGAGTCGACGAGCTCGCGGACCCGCTCGACACCGAGGAACCCCGCATGGCCCTCGTTCATGTGAAAGACGGTGGGCTGTGCGCGTTCTGCGAGACGGACGTATTCACGCAACGCGCGCACCCCACCGACGCCGAGCAGGATCTCCTGCTTGATGCGGTGGTCCTGATCGCCGCCGTAGAGCCGGTCGGTGATCCCGCGCAGTTCGTCGTCGTTGGCAGCGATGTCGGAATCGAGGAGTAGCAACGGGATTCGACCGACGGTGGCCACCCACACCTGTGCGTGCAGCGTGCGTCCGCCGGGCATCGAGATCTCGATGATCACAGGCTTCTCCGCGGCGTCGGTCAGCAACGCCAGCGGTAGCGCACCCGGATCGTTGACCGGGTACCGCTCGATCTGCCACCCGTCGTGCGAAAGACTCTGCCGGAAGTAGCCGCACCGATAGAAGAGCCCGACGCCGATCAACGGAAGACCGAGATCCGATGCCGCCTTGAGGTGGTCGCCCGCGAGGATGCCGAGACCGCCGGAGTAGATCGGGAGCACTTCGGAAATGCCGAATTCCATCGAGAAGTAGGCGATTCCATCGGGCATGGGGTCTCCCGACGCCGCGCGATCGCCGTACCACTGGGGTGACGTGCAGTACTCGTCGAGGTCTGCACGCAGCGCGGTGAGTCGCGTGAGGAACTCAGTGTCGGAGGACAACTCGGTGAGTCTCTCGGGCGACACCTCCGCGAGCAACCGCAGCGGATCACCGGTCGCTTCCCACCTGGCGGGGTCGATGGTGGCAAACAAATCCTGGGTCGGTGCATGCCAGACCCAGCGGAGATTGTGAGCGAGAACGGCGAGATCGGACAGGGGAGCGGGCAACGGAACCCGAACGGTGAACCGGCGGAATGCTTTCACGTGTAGAAGGTCCCACACGAGCGTCGCCGGTGCGACCGATGCGAGGTGGTGGGTCCGACCTTTCATCCGACCGACATCTAGTCTCAATACCATGCAGCGAATCATCGGCACCGAGGTCGAGTACGGGATCTCCGCGCCAGGCGACCCGACCGCGAATCCGATCATGACGTCGACACAGGCGGTGCTCGCGTACGCCGCAGCAGCCGGGGTGCCGCGCGCCAAGCGCACGCGCTGGGACTATGAGGTCGAATCACCGCTGCGCGATGCCCGCGGATTCGATCTGGGGCGCGGGACCGGACCAGCACCCATCATCGACGCCGACGAGATCGGCGCCGCGAACATGATCCTCACCAACGGGGCGCGTCTCTACGTCGACCATGCGCATCCCGAGTACTCGGCCCCCGAGGTCACCGATCCTCTCGATGCGGTGATCTGGGACAAGGCGGGCGAGCGGGTGATGGAGGCAGCAGCCCGCCACGTCGCGAGTGTGCCCGGCGCTCCGCGTCTGCAGTTGTACAAGAACAACATCGACGGAAAGGGCGCGTCCTACGGCACCCACGAGAACTACTTGATGAGTCGCGACACGCCATTCACCGCGGTCATCGGGGGCCTCACGACCTTCTTCGCCTCGCGTCAGGTCATCACCGGCGCGGGTCGCGTCGGCATCGGCCAGTCCGGCGACGAAGCGGGCTACCAGCTCTCGCAGCGCTCGGACTACATCGAGGTCGAAGTCGGACTCGAGACCACGCTCAAGCGCGGCATCATCAACACCCGCGACGAACCGCACGCCGATCCCGAGCGCTACCGCAGACTCCACGTGATCATCGGCGACGCCAATCTCGCCGAGACCGCTACATACCTCAAGGTCGGCACCACGTCGCTGGTACTCGACCTCATCGAGGCCGGCGTCGACTTCTCGGACATCGAACTCGCGCGCCCGGTCTCGGCTGTACACGCGATCAGCCATGATCCGACGCTGCAGGCGACGGTGGCGCTGACCGACGGCCGCGAACTCACCGCGCTGGCACTCCAGCGTGAGTACCTCGAACGATGCACGAAGTTCCACGAGCGTGAGAACTCCGACGACGCGCGAGCGATGGACGTGCTGAGCACCTGGGCCGATGTGCTCGACCGGCTCGAGCGCGACCCGATGGAATGCGCCGACATCCTCGACTGGCCCGCGAAGCTGCGCATCCTGGAGGGTTTCCGACAGCGCGAGGGACTCGGCTGGTCGGCCCCGCGACTGCAGTTGATCGACCTCCAGTACTCCGACGTCCGACTCGACAAGGGCCTCTATAACCGTCTGGTGGCGCGCGGCTCGATGAAGCGACTCGTCGACGAAGCCGACGTGACGCGCGCGATCACCGAACCCCCGGAGAACACTCGCGCATACTTCCGTGGCGAATGCCTGCGCCGGTTCGGCGCCGACGTCGCCGCAGCGAGCTGGGACTCGGTCATCTTCGACCTCGGTGGCGATTCGCTGGTGCGGATTCCGACGCTGGAACCGCTGCGCGGAAGCAGGGCACACGTCGGCAAACTCCTCGACTCCGTGCACTCGGCGTCCGAGCTGGTCGATCAACTGACGACCTGACCCGTTGTCGACGGGGACGTGTTCAACCCTCTTTTCGCTTGAACCCCCGGTAGTGTGGATTCACGAGTTGGATGTGACTGCGCCGCACCGCGATGCAGGAGGAAGCGACGAGCGAGTGAAGCGAGCGATGTCGCTGACGACGAAGAGCGGTGACCAGAGGCGCAGTCACAGGCCGGGGCGGAGTCCCGGCAAAACCTAAGGAGTGCACATGGCGCAGGAACAGACCACTCGCGGCGGCGGTGGAGACGACGGCGAACTCGGCTCCGACGGCAGTGCGGGCCAGGAACGGCGTGAGAAGCTCGCCGAGGACACCGATGACCTCCTCGACGAGATCGATGACGTGCTCGAAGAGAACGCTGAAGACTTCGTGCGCGCGTACGTGCAGAAGGGTGGCCAGTGAGCGAGACGTTCGGTTCACTGTCCCCGTCCGGTCCCACCAGAAGTTCCCACCCCACATTCGGCGCCGACATCTCGTCGTTCACCGACTATCTGCGGGTCAACGCGCCCGACCAATTGCCACAGGCGAGAGCTGAACGCATGGGCACCTTCACCTCGACCACCGACACCTCCGAGATCCCGCACGGCACCACCATCGTTGCCGTGAGTTTTCCCGGCGGTGTGGTGCTCGCGGGCGATCGACGCGCCACGATGGGCAACATCATCGCGACTCGCGACGTGCAGAAGGTCTACGTCACCGACGAATACTCGGCGGCGGGGATCGCGGGCACGGCCGGTATCGCCATCGAAATGGTCCGACTGTTCACCGTCGAGCTCGAGCACTACGAGAAGATCGAGGGTGTTCCGCTGACCCTCGACGGCAAGGTCAGCAGGCTTGCCTCGATGGTGCGCGGCAACCTCGGCGCCGCGATGCAGGGGCTGGCCGCCATCCCGCTCCTCGTCGGCTACGACATCGACCACGACAGCCCGACCGAGCGGGGTCGCATCTTCTCCTTCGACGTCGCCGGTGACCGCCACGAGGAGTTCGGCGGCTACCAGGCCATCGGCTCCGGTTCGGTGTTCGCGAAGTCGTCGTTGAAGAAGCTCTACCGTCACGATCTCGACGCCGGCTCGGCGCTCGCTATCGCCGTCGAATCGCTGTACGACGCGGCCGACGACGATTCGGCGACAGGTGGTCCCGACATCGTCCGCAAGATCTTCCCGACCGCCGTCGTCGTGAGTGCCGAAGGCGCGCAAGAGGTTCCACCCGCCGACATCGAGGCGGCAGCCCGGGCGATCATCGAGCGCAGAGCTGCAGAGCATGAGGAGGCGCCGCGATGACCTTCCCGTATTACGCAAGTGCCGAGCAGATCATGCGCGATCGCTCGGATCTCGCGCGCAAGGGAATCGCCCGTGGGCGCAGCGTGGTCATCCTGACCTACGCCGACGGCGTGCTCTTCGTCGCGGAGAATCCGTCGAACACCCTGCGCAAGACGAGTGAGATCTACGATCGGATCGGCTTCGCCGCTGTCGGCAAATACAACGAGTTCGAGAGTCTGCGCAAAGCAGGTATCCAGCTCGCCGACATGCGTGGCTATTCGTACGATCGGGCCGACGTGTCGGCGCTCTCGTTGGCCAACACGTACGCAAACGCGTTGGGTTCTGTGTTCACCGAGCAGCCCAAGCCGTACGAAGTCGAGTTGTGCGTGGCCGAGGTCGCCCGTTTCGGAAAGCCCAAGCCCTCGCAGTTGTTCCGCATCAGCTACGACGGCTCGATCGCCGACGAGACGCGGTTCATCGTCATGGGCGGCGCCACCGACGCCATTTCGGCGGCGCTGAAGGACAGCTACGAGCCCGATCTGCAACTGGCAGATGCCCTGAAGATCGCGGTGGACGCGCTCTCGACTCCGACTGAGGCGTCGAACGGAACCCCAACTGCGCCACGCGAACTGAGCCCTGGCGATCTCGAGGTCGCGATCCTCGACCGCAATCGCCCCAGGCGCGCGTTCCGACGACTGACCGCCACGGCGGTGGCCGATCTGCTGCCCGCACCTGCCGCAGAGTCGAGCGAATCGACACCGTCCGACGGCAGCGGCGATGCGGCGGGCGACGCCCCGAGCGATTCGGGCGCGTCCTGATCGTGCAACCGGTCGACGCCGGATTCCGCGGGTAGGGTTGAAGAGTGCAACGTCGAATCATGGGCATCGAGACGGAATTCGGTGTCACCTGCACCTTCCACGGCCATCGCCGACTGAGTCCAGACGAGGTCGCGCGGTACCTCTTCCGACGGGTCGTGTCGTGGGGGCGCTCATCGAATGTGTTCCTGCAGAACGGCGCGCGACTCTACCTCGATGTGGGGTCGCACCCCGAGTACGCGACGGCCGAGTGCGACAGCCTCATCCAGCTGATCAACCACGATCGCGCCGGTGAGCTGGTACTCGAGGATCTCCTGGTCGACGCCGAACAGCGACTCGCCGATGAAGGTATCGGCGGCGACATTTACCTGTTCAAGAACAACACCGACTCGGCGGGCAACTCGTACGGATGCCACGAGAACTATCTCGTCGTCCGAGCGGGGGAGTTCTCCCGGATCTCCGACGTCCTGCTACCGTTTCTCGTCACCCGCCAGCTGATCTGTGGTGCGGGCAAGGTGCTCGCAACGCCAAAGGCCGCCACCTTCTGTCTCTCGCAGCGTGCCGAGCACATCTGGGAGGGCGTGTCGTCGGCGACGACGCGGTCGCGTCCGATCATCAATACGCGCGACGAGCCCCACGCCGACGCCGAGAAATACCGCAGACTCCACGTCATCGTCGGCGACTCCAACATGTCGGAGATGACCACTCTGCTCAAGGTCGGCTCCGCGGCACTCGTGCTGGAGATGATCGAGGCAGGGGTCGCTTTCCGCGACTTCGCTCTCGACAACCCGATCCGCGCGATTCGTGAGGTCAGCCACGACACGACGGGCACGCGCCCGGTCCGCCTCGCGGGTGGACGGCAGGCCACAGCACTGGAGATCCAGCGCGAGTACCACGCACGTGCCGTCGAGCATCTGGTCAATCGCGCGCCGGATCCGGAGATGGACATGGTGGTCGATCTGTGGGGACGGATGCTCGACGCCGTCGAGGCCGACGACTTCTCGAAGGTCGACACCGAGATCGACTGGGTCATCAAGCGCAAGCTGTTCCAGCGCTATCAGGACAAGTACTCGATGGAGTTGTCGGATCCGAAGATCGCGCAACTCGACCTCGCCTATCACGACATCAAACGCGGACGAGGTGTCTTCGACCTCCTCTCGCGCAAGGGTTTGGTCACGCGCGCGACGACGGACGAGGCGATCAAGACCGCTGTCAACGAGCCGCCCCAGACGACGAGGGCCAAGTTGCGCGGTGATTTCATCTCCGCGGCGCAGAAGGCCGGTCGCGATTTCACTGTCGACTGGGTCCACCTGAAGCTCAACGACCAAGCTCAGCGCACGGTGTTGTGCAAGGACCCGTTCCGCAGCGTCGACGAGCGCGTCGATCGCTTGATCGCATCCATGTAGCCGTAAGCTGCATGGCGTGGTTACGTCGAAAGTCGAGCGTCAGATCAACCTGGTGATCTGTCTGCTCTCGACCAAGCAATACGTCACCGCTGAGTACATCCACCGCAACGTGTCCGGCTACCACGACCAGGAGCGTTCCGACGAGGCGTTCAATCGGATGTTCGAGCGTGACAAGAACGATCTGCGCGATCTCGGGGTGCCGCTGGTCACCGGTCCTTCGCCGGAGAGCGGGATCGAAGGATATCGCATCGATCCAGACTCGTACTCACTGCCCGACATCACGCTCGATGAGCAGGAGGCTGCGGCCATCGCGATGGCCGCAGCGCTCTGGGACAACTCCGACGTCTCGACCATCTCGCAGACCGCCGTCCTCAAACTCCAGGCAGCGGGAATCGACGTCCGTGCCGACGACGAGATCGGTGTTGCGGCGGTATCGCAGCGTTCCCTCGGTGGTGAGCAGTCTCTCGCGCCAACGCTGGCAGCGATCGACGGTGGCCAGGCCATCACGTTCACCTACCGCGCGGGCGCGACGTCGTCGGGAGAGACGAGGACGCTCGAACCGTGGGGCGTGGTGACTCATCGGGGTCGGTGGTACGTCGTCGGCCACGACCGTGGTCGCGAGGCAACACGGACCTTCCGGCTGAGCAGGCTTTCTGATGTCACCGCCACCGGGTCGGCCGGGGTCGTACACCGTCCGGAGCACACCGACCTGCAGCAGATCGTCGCCGACGCAGTCGATTCCGCGACCGGTTCGGATGGTCGCGCGGCACGTGTCTGGGTGGCGAGCGGCCGGGCGGCAGGGCTTCGACGTCTGGCGACGTCGAGCACACCTGCTGTCTTCGACGGTGAGGACGGTGACGATCTCGTCATCGAGATCAGGTCACTGAGCACGCTGGCCCGCATGATCCTGGCCGTCGGCCCCGACGCGGTGGTTCGAG
Organism: Gordonia sp. 852002-51296_SCH5728562-b; assembly: GCF_001665475.1. NCBI lineage: Bacteria > Bacillati > Actinomycetota > Actinomycetes > Mycobacteriales > Gordoniaceae > Gordonia > Gordonia sp. 852002-51296_SCH5728562-b. Next base: position 39,854 of record NZ_LZMI01000021.1, read on the forward strand.
AACCGGCCGAACTACGTGACCTCGTGGTCGCGGGTCTCGACCGGATCGGCGGGGTGAACGCCTGATGTCGACCGCACAATCGCGGCGCTTGAGCCGACTTCTCGCGCTCGTCCCTTACTTTTCGACGCGCGGCGGCATCTCCATGGAGAAGGCCGCGAGTGACCTCGGGGTCACACCTGCACAACTCCGCAAAGATCTGGAGCAGCTCTTCGTCTGCGGACTGCCGGGTTATTACCCGGACGACCTCATCGAGCTCGAGTTCTCCGAAGGCTATGTCGATGTCGGGTTCACGGCGGGCATGGACCGCCCGCTGAGGTTGACCGGCGCCGAGGCCAGCGTGCTGCTGGTGGCCCTGCAAGCACTGGTCGATATGGCAGGTGTTCTCGACCAGCAGGCCGCGCGGCGAGCCATCGCCAAGATCGAACAAGCCGTCGGAAAATCACTTCCGGCGGTCGCGACGGTGTCGGTCGACGACGACGAGAAGAACCCGACCTACGCGACCGTGCGGCGTGCGGTGACCGAAGGCCGCGCACTCGACCTCACGTACTATTCGGCGACGCGCGATTCGGTCAGTCAGCGGGTCGTCGATCCGATACGCCTGCAGGGACTGAACTCCAACACCTACCTCGAAGCCTGGTGCCGAGGCAGCGAGGGCGTGCGCCTGTTCCGGTTCGACCGGATCGAGGCCGCACAGCTACGCGACGAGCCGTCGACTCCGCCCGCATCCGTGGCGGGCACGCAGCAGTCCGTGCTTCTCGGCGACGACCCCGACCACCGCTCGGTCGAGATCGAGATCGATCCCGAGCAGGCCTGGGTTCTCGACTACTACCGGATCGATCCGCTCGACGACGTGGTCGTCGCCAAGGAGAGCGATGCGCCGATCAGGGGTCGACTCGCGTACGGCTCACCGGAGTGGTTGACGCGATTCCTCCTGGGGTTCGGCGGCACCGTGCGGGTCGTCGACGATCGAGATATCGACGACGCTGTGACCAATGCCGCACGCGCAGCGCGAGCGCGCTATCGCTGAGTGTCGCGGTAGGATCGTGTGAAGACAAGCGGAAGGTAATCCTGATGGGTGCAATGTCGTGGTGGCACTGGCTGATCGTGCTGGTGGTCGTGCTACTGCTGTTCGGCTCAAAGAAGCTTCCCGACGCGGCGCGTGGCCTCGGTCAGTCGCTGCGGATCTTCAAGAGCGAGGTCCAGGAGATGCAGCGCGAGGGCGATTCGACCCCTCCCAAGACCACAGCATCCCCCGACGAAGCCACACCGCAGCGTGAACTCCCGTCCTCCGACGCGAGCACCACTGCGCAATCCACCCCGGATCAGACCAAGAAGTCGGCGTAGCCGCGCACTGGGACACCTGAGTGCGGATTCCATTCGACCCGAGGTACCGCAAGCGCAAACTCAACCCCGACGGCACGATGCCGTTGGTGGAGCATCTGTTCGAGCTGCGTACCCGTCTGCTCATCTCGATGGCCGCGATCGTCGTCACGACGATCCTCGGCTTCGTCTGGTACTCCTACGGGATATTCGGACTCCCGACGCTCGGCGATCTGCTCCGTGAGCCCTACTGTTCGCTACCCGCGTCATCCCGCGCGACCCTGACCGCGGACGACTCCTGCCGCCTCCTGGCGACAGGGCCATTCGATCAGTTCATGCTGCGCCTCAAGGTCGCACTGACCGCGGGCGTCGTGCTCGCGTGCCCGGTGTGGCTCTACCAGATCTGGCAGTTCGTCACTCCCGGTCTGCTGGAGAAGGAACGCAAGTACGCGATCTCGTTCGTGACGGCAGCCGCGGTGCTCTTCGTGGCCGGCGCTGTGCTGGCTTACCTCGTCGTTGCAAAGGCCTTCCACTTCCTGCTGACCGTCGGCAACAACGTGCAGGTGACCGCGCTGGCGGGCGATCAGTACTTCGGGTTCATGATCCACCTGCTCATCATCTTCGGCGTGAGCTTCGAGCTGCCTCTGCTGATCGTCGCGTTGAACACTGTGGGTGTACTGCATTATCCGCGGCTCAAGGCCTGGCGTCGCGGATTGATCTTCGCCCTGTTCGTGTTCGCGGCCATCGTGACCCCTGGCCAGGATCCGTTCACCATGCTCGCCCTTGCGCTCGCCCTGACCGTGCTGCTCGAGGTGGCCATTCAGTTCTCGCGCTTCAACGACCGGCGCCGCGATCGGAACACACCCGACTGGGCGTCGATCCCAGACGACCAGGCGAGCCCTCTGCCCGATGTATCGCCGCGTCCGCGACCGTCGACGGTCGGAGCGCCCACGTCGGTGTCGTCGGGAATGGCCCCGCAGGGCCGCGCCTCCGTGCGCGACGCCTCGACCTTCGACGATGTTCTCTGACCCCGATGTCCGCTGAGACCGATGTCAACTGACCACGCGGAATTCGACCGCTTCGCGGCGAGCCTCTCCTTCGAGCTCGACGAGTTCCAACGTCTGGCCTGCCGCGCACTCGAGGACGGCCAGGGAGTGCTGGTGTGTGCGCCGACCGGTGCAGGAAAGACGATCGTCGGTGAGTTCGCGGTGCATCTGGCGTTGGCTGCCGGGACAAAGTGCTTCTACACGACCCCGATCAAGGCGCTGAGCAACCAGAAGTACGCCGATCTCGTCGCTGTTCACGGCAGACAGAATGTGGGGCTCCTCACCGGCGACAGCTCGATCAACTCCGACGCCCCGGTGGTGGTGATGACCACCGAGGTCGTCCGCAACATGATCTATGCGAATTCACCTGCACTACAGGGGCTCTCGCATGTGGTGATGGATGAGGTTCACTTCCTCGCCGATCGTTTTCGCGGCGCGGTCTGGGAGGAGGTCATTCTCGGACTCGATCCGTCGGTGCGGGTGGTGAGCTTGTCGGCGACGGTCAGTAATGCCGAAGAGTTCGGCGACTGGATTCAGACCGTACGGGGCGAGGTCACCGTCATCGTCGACGAACATCGACCGGTGCCTCTCCAGCAGCACATGCTCGTCGGTTCGCGCCTGTTCGACCTGTTCGATTCTCACCGCGACGGTGGCAAACCCCAGGTCAACCCCGAACTCAAACGCTACATCCGACACCGGATGCTATTGGCCGACGAGCGCGACAGCGGTCGTGGGCACGATCGACGTTCCGGTCGTGGACGACCGCGGTCGACGCGCGGCAGGGGACCGGGCGCCCTCTCGCGTCCGCAACTCGTTGCTCGCCTCGATCGCGAGGGCCTGCTGCCCGCAATCGGCTTCATCTTCTCGCGCGTGGGGTGCGACGCCGCCTTGGCCCAATGTCTGCGATCGGGACTGTCGTTGCTGACGCCCGAGGAGTCGAGTGCCGTCGACGAAGTCATCGACCGCCATCTCACCGAGATCGCCCCAGGAGATGCCGACGTACTCGGCGTCGACGAGTGGCGTGCGGGATTGCAGCGTGGGTTCGCGGCTCATCACGCGGGCCTCCTCCCGACGTTCCGTCACACGGTGGAGGAACTGTTCGTCCGAGGGCTCGTGCGGATGGTGTTCGCCACCGAAACCCTTGCGCTCGGTATCAACATGCCTGCTCGCTCGGTGGTTCTCGAACGCCTGGTGAAGTTCAACGGAGAGTCACACGTCGATCTGACACCCGGCGAGTTCACCCAGCTCACCGGACGCGCCGGTCGTAGGGGCATCGACGTCGAGGGCCACGCCGTTGTCGTGTGGACGCCCGAGCTGGTTCCCGAACAAGTTGCGGGCCTGGCGGGGGCGCGTACGTTCCCGCTGCGCAGCTCCTTCGCGCCCGAGTACAACATGGCGGTCAACCTGATCGGCCGTCGAGGACTCGCGGGATCACGTGAGCTGCTGAACAGGTCGTTCGCGCAGTTCCAGGCCGACCGCTCCGTCGTCGGACAATCCCGCAAGGTCGACGACATGTACCGCCGACTGCGCAAACTCGACGTCGAGCTCGCGGGAGCCGCCGACAAACGCGGCATCGAACCCGGCACCATCACCGCACTCGACGACGACGATCCGGCCGACGGATCCGACTCGTATCGAGGCTTCCTCGGTTACGTGACCCTGCGCGAGGAGATTCGCAGACGGGAGCGTGATCTCAAGTTCCGCAGCCGGGTGGCGACGCAGGAGTCGACGGTCGCCGACCTCGCCGGACTCAAACGCGGACATGTCATCGGTGTGTCATCGGGGCGCCACCGCGGACTCGCCGTGGTGCTCGAGGCCGCGAGTCAGCCTGCAGATCCCAAGCCGCTCGTTCTCAGCGAGTACGCCTGGTGTGGCCGCGTGGGTACACGGGATTTCGTGAATCCGCCCGAGGTTCTCGGTCATATGCGGCTACCCAAGAACCCCGACCGCAGGACAGGACGCGGTCGACGCGACCTGGCATCGGCACTGCGGTCGACCGGGATAGAAATGCCGCGGGGCCGTCAGAAGAAGCGGGCGCTGGCGGCAGACGATACAGAGCTGGCACGGATGCGCCATCAACTGCGCGCCCACCCCGCTCATCAGCTCGACAACGGCGACGACCTGTTCCGACTGGCCGAGCAACGAAACCGGCTCGTGCGGGACATCGTGTCGGCGGAACGCTCGAACAGCGAGCGCACATCGACACTCGGCGTGACCTTCGACAGGATCGTCGGCGTGCTCACCGAACTCGGGTACGTCGAGAAGGAGCGTGGCGAGGTGGTGGTGACACCCACCGGTCAGCTCCTCAGTCGCATCTACAGCGAGAGCGATCTCCTCGTGACCGAGTGCATTCGCGCCGGAATCTGGGACAGGCTCGGACCGCCGCAACTTGCTGCGGTGATCGCCGCGATGGTGTTCGAGTCGCGTCGTGACAGTCATGCAGGCGCCGACGCGATGCCCGGAAACGTCGAGCTGCGGACCGCGATCGCCGCGACCCTCGACATCTGGTGTCAGGTCACCGACGTCGAGCGCCGTCACGGGGTGTCGCCGACACGCGAGCCGGACACGGGTTTCTCTGTCGCGGTGTCGCTCTGGGCGTCGGGTCGATCACTGACCGAGTCGTTGGCCGCTGCGGGCGAACGCGGCACCCTGCTCTCGCCCGGCGACTTCGTTCGCTGGAACCGGCAGGTCGTCGACCTGCTCGAACAGGTCCGACTCGGCGTCGGCGACGAAGCTCCGCTCGCCCGTTCGGCGCGCGCGGCGGTCGGAGCGATCAGACGCGGTGTTGTCGCTGCCGAACTCGGTTGACGTAGTGGGCGTACGCGGCCGGGTTGACGTGATCGGGAGTCGTGTACCGCTTGACCGACGACCCCAGTTCGCTGGGGTAACCTTCACTTCGCATATCGGTCGGCGACGACGGCAGGGGAGAGTGCGTCACGCCGCGATACCGTGACCGTTCGACATTGCACACCGGTGCGCCACTGCCGGGCCGATCGAGAGAGAGACGCATGAGCCATCCGTACGATCCCAACAACGCCGGTGACCAGTCCTCGACCGGTGATCAGCCGCGCGAGGACAGCCAGCAGGGGCAGAACTCCCAGCAACCGCCCGAGTACGGACAGCCGCCCCAGTATGGGCAACCTCCCCAGTATGGCCAACCTCAGCAGCCGGGTCAGTATGGGCAGCCGCCCCAGTATGGCCAGCCACAGCAGCCGGGCCAGTACGGTCAGCCGCCCCAGTACGGCCAGGCAGGCCAGCCCCAGTACGGGCAACCTCCCCAGTATGGCCAGCCACAGCAGCCGGGCCAGTACGGACAGCCGCCCCAGTACGGCCAGGCAGGCCAGCCCCAGTACGGGCAACCTCCTCAGTACGGCCAGCCACAGCAGCCGGGCCAGTACGGTCAGCCGCCCCAGTACGGACAGCCCGGTCAGACCAGTCAGCCCGGTCAGTACGGCCAGCCGGGGCAGTACGGGCAGGCAGGAGCCGCGGGTGAGACGGCAACCCAGCCGGGTCAGTTCGGTCAGCCCGGCCAGCAGGGTGACCAGTTCTCGGCGATGTCGGTCGCGTCGGGGTCGTCGAAGAACAAGCGCGTGGCCCTCTTCGGCGGTATCGGAGCGGTGGTCGTCATTGCCGCGATCCTGCTCATCACCGCGTTCGCCTGGCCGGGGTGGGCACCGAAGTCGCTCGATCAGAATGCGGTTCAGGACGGCGTGAAGCAGGTGCTGACCAAGGACTACCAGGCGACCGATGTCTCGAACGTCTCGTGCCCGTCGGGTCAGAGCGTGAAGAAGGGCAATTCGTTCAGCTGCTCTGTCACCGTTGGAGGCCAGAAACAGCAGGTCAAGGTCACAATTCTCGACGACGACGGCAAGTACGCGGTGTCGCGTCCCACGAGCTGATCAGCGCGAGACCAACTCCCACCCGAGCGCATCGGCGAGCCTTCCCACCGACGTACCGATACGCAGTTCGTCGATGAGGTCGGCGAGTCGCTCGGGGTCGGCGGGCGCCGACGGCAGGTGATCGTCATCGATGCTCTCCACCGTCGGTGCGTCGGTGCGGACAGTGACCACGGTGCGCGCGGCACGGAGGTAGTCCGCGGAGTCACGCAGTGCTGACCGCACGCGCGGGGTGAGCGTCGACGAGGGGTCGTCGGCGGCAGCCTCGAGTGCGTCGAGGTCGCCGTAGGTGGTGATCAGTTTCGCGGCGGTCTTGTCGCCGATCCCCGCGACGCCGGGCAGACCATCCGACGGGTCGCCGCGCAGCATCGACATCTCCGCGTAGGCGGTACCCGCGCGCTCGACGGGCACCCCGTATCGGTCGGAAACCTCTGCAGGCCCCATCAGCTCGGCTTTCGCCAGCCCGCGTCCGACGTAGAGCACGCGCACCGGCACCGGGTCGTCGGCCACGACCTGGAGCAGATCGCGGTCGCCGCTGACCACGATCACGTCGTCGTCGGCCTCGGTCGCTGCGAGTGTGCCGATGACGTCGTCGGCTTCGCACCCGACCGCTCCCGATGTCGTGAGTCCCGCGGCGGCCAGCACGTCGAGGATCATGTCGACCTGCGGCGTGAGGGTGTCGGGAACCTCCTCGATGTCGGGTTCTTCTCGACCTGCATCGCCGGAATGCGGTGCCTCTTGCGCCACCCGGTGGGCCTTGTAGGACGGCAACAAATCCGTGCGGAACGCGGGCCGCCAATCGAGGTCGAGGCAGACGACGAGACGCGTCGGATGGTGTTGGGACACCAGAGAGGCGATCGTGTCGACGAATCCACGGACCGCGTTCACGGGCCGTCCGTCGGCCGCGGTGAGCTTCTCGGGCAGTGCGTGAAACGAGCGGAACCACAGGCTTGCGCCGTCGAGCAACATCACGGATCCTGGCATGTCTCAACTCTGCCATCCGCGTAGGCTTCGACTCGTGACCGCCACTGCAGAAGAGCGTTTCGACGCCGAGGTGTACCGCCGTCGCCTTGCACGGGCCGCCGTGCTGACCGGCAAAGCCGGACTCGACGCCCTCATCGTTTCTCCCGGCCCCGACCTGCGCTATCTCACCGGTTCGCGGGCCGACACCTTCGAGCGTCTGACGGCCCTGGTGATCCCCGCCGCCGGCACCCCTCGGCTGGTGATTGCTCGACTCGAGCTCGCCTCCGTGCGCGACTCCGCGGTCAGCGAACTCGACATCGACGTCGTCGACTGGGTCGACGGCGATGACGCACACGCGCTGGCGGTTGCCGGATTGCCGACTCCCGCTGCGGTTGCGGTCTCCGAGTCGATGCCTGCGCTGCATCTGGTGCCGATCGCAGATCGTCTGGGAGCCACCCCCGTCCTCGCGACGCCGGTACTTCGCCAGATGCGAATGATCAAGGACGACAACGAGGTCGAGGCCCTTCGACGCGCAGGCGCCGCGATCGACCGGGTACACGCACGCATGGGTGAGTGGCTGCGTCCGGGACGCACGGAAGCCGACGTCGCCGCCGACATCGGCGAGGCGATCGTGGCCGAGGGGCACACCGCGCCGGAATTCATCATCGTCGGGTCGGGACCGAACGGCGCCGACCCGCACCACGAGCAGTCAGAGCGAGTGATTCAACCCGACGACATCGTCGTGATCGACATCGGGGGACCTGTCGAACCGGGCTACAACTCCGATTCCACGCGGACATACTGCTTCGCCCAGCCGAACGACGACAGGGCACGTGCGTATGCCGCGCTCGAGCTCGCTCAGCGGACCGCGGTTGCCGCCGTACGTCCGGGAGTGACCGCCGAAAAGGTCGACGCCGCAGCGCGCGAGGTACTCGTCGACGCAGGATTCGGCGAGAACTTCATCCACCGAACCGGCCACGGCATCGGCCTCTCTGTTCATGAGGAGCCCTACATCGTCAGTGGCAACGATCTCGTCCTCGAGGCCGGGATGGCGTTCTCGATCGAACCGGGCGTGTACTTCCCGGGGCAGTGGGGCGCGCGGATCGAAGACATCGTCATCGTGACCGACGACGGATGCGAACCGGTCAATGTGCGCCCGCACGAGTTGGTGGTGTTGTAGACCCACGCCCCACGGGAGGGGTGACGATCAATCGAGCAGCGAGTGCGAACCGAGCACACGCTGCACGTCGATCTCGATGACGACGCGCTCGGGATTCGGTTTCGGCTCGCGATATCGCTGGGCGTAGCGCCGTTCGGCCTCCGCAACGCGGTCGCGATCGCGATGAACGGTCGCGGGGCCCTCCAGCGTCAGCCACCGCGGACCGTCGACGTTGGTCACCGCGGCATAGCCGCCGCGCTCGGCGTTGCGCACCTTCTGGCTGCCCTCACGAGTGATCACCCGAGCCAATCCGCTGTCGGGGTCGTACGTGAATCCGACGGCAACGACGTGTGGTGTGCCGTCGGGTCGGAGCGTCGCGAGTGACGCAAGGTGTCGCTCGCCCAAGAAGTCGAGCGCAGCGGAACCGAGGTTCTCCGGAGTACGCGGCATGGCGCCAACGATAGCCACCGCGGTGGCGCCGCTGTCGGCTGCCTGTCGGCCGGTGGAATACTGCCTGTCATGGCGCGTAGCAACTCACACGACGACCAGGGAACCGTTGTCCTCTTCGGTGGACGCAGCGAGATCGGGATCGCCCTCGCGAAGAGGCTCGTCGCAGGCCGCAGCGTCGTCCTTGCCGCGCGCCGGTCCGACGACCTCGACGAGGAGATCGCCGCGATGCGCGCGGCGGGCGCCGACAACGTCATCGCCGTCGAGTTCGACGCCGATGCCACGCAGACGCACTCGTCGCTCATCGAGACGATCACAGCCGATCACGGACCGATCAGCGCGGCGATCATCGCGTTCGGCATTCTCGGCGATCAGCATCGCGCCGAAACCGACGTCGCGCACGCGCTACAGATCGCCCAGACCGACTACGTCGGCCAGATCAGTGTGCTGACGCCGCTGGCCAACGCACTGCGGCGGCAGGGGTCGGGCACCATGATCGTCTTCTCGTCGATCGCCGGTGTGCGGGTACGTCGCGGCAACTACGTGTACGGGTCGGCGAAAGCGGGACTCGACGGCTTCGCCAGTGGGTTGTCGGACGCACTCCATGGATCGGGCGTCCGGTTACTGCTCGCCCGACCGGGTTTCGTGGTCGGCAACATGACAGCAGAACTCATGGCTTCGGGCACCAAGCCCGCGCCCATGTCGGTCGACGCCGAACAGGTGGCCGACGCGGTGGCACGGGCGTACCACCGCGGTCGTTGGGAGGTGTGGATTCCCGGACCACTGCGCTTCGTCGGATTCGCGATGCAGTTCGTACCGCGCGCGATCTGGCGCAGGTTGCCCCGATGACGGCCGCGGCGACGGACACATCGGAGTTCGTCGTCGTCGGGATCGGCGCCGACGGGTGGGCAGGACTGACCGATCGTGCACGCGACGAATTACGCAGCGCCACAGTCGTATACGGGTCGACACGCCAACTCGAACTCCTTCCCGACCTCGACGCGACGACGGTGGCATGGCATTCGCCGATGTCCGAGCACCTACAGCAGGTGCTGTCCGCCACTTCTCACTCCCCGGTGCACGTACTGGCCAGCGGCGATCCGATGTTCCACGGTGTCGGGTCCACGATCGTCAATGCCGTGGGGCGCAACCGGGTTCGAGTGCTCCCCACCGTGTCATCGGCGAGTCTCGCCTGCGCCGAACTCGGGTGGGACCTGTCCCGCACACAGGTGATCAGCACGCTGCGCGACGACGCCGACGTCGTGGTGCCCGCGTTGACCGACGGCCGTCGGATCCTCGTGCTCAGCAGGGGATCGCAGACACCCGCCGCGATCGCCGAGGTGCTGGTGCGCAACGGGTTCGGCTGGTCGACGATGACGATTCTCGAACAACTCGGTGGTCCACAAGAACGGACCGTCGAGTCCGTTGCGCGCTCGTACCGACCTCAACCCCACGATGCGCTCAACATCGTCGCCATCGATTGTGTCGGACCCAGCACGACCCGACTACCGGGGCTACCCGACGACGCCTACGAGCATGATGGCCAACTCACCAAGTCGGCGGTACGAGCGCTGACCGTCGCGGCCCTCGCACCGGGTGGGCGAGCTATCCTGTGGGATATCGGATCCGGGTCGGGGAGCGTGGCGATCGAGTGGTTGCGCGCAGACTCCGACGGGACCGCCATCGCATTCGAACGCGACCAGGTTCGTGCCGCGCGACTCGGACGCAACGCCGTCCGTCACGGTGTGGCGGGCGCGCTGACCCTGCTGGGCGCCGCGCCCGAATCACTGCGCCGCGCACCGGATCCGGATGCGATCTTCATCGGGGGAGGACTCGACGACGAGGTCCTGACCGCTTCGTGGCACGCGCTGCTCCCGGGTGGGCGCCTCGTCGCGAACGCTGTCACGGTCGAAACCCAGTCACTGCTCGTCGACTGGCACCGCCGCGTCGGTGGAACTCTTCGACGATTCTCCATCGAAACCGTCGAACCGCTCGGTTCCATGACCACATGGCGCCCCGCACTCCCGATCGTGCAGTGGGTGGTCACACGGACGGACGATGAGTCGTGACCGTCTATTTCATCGGTGCGGGTCCGGGCGCACCCGACCTCATCACCCTGCGTGGCGCCCGCATCCTGGGTGAATGCACCACCTGTCTCTATGCCGGATCGCTTGTCCCGCAGGAACTTCTCGACCTGTGTCCGGCCGACGCCACCCTGATCGACACCGCTCGGACGCCGCTCGACGAGATCATCGGGCACATCGTCGAGGCACACGCGTCCGGTGGCGACGTCGCACGCCTGCATTCCGGCGACATCTCGCTGTACTCGGCGTTCACCGAGCAACACCGTGAGCTCAGACGCCTGGGTATCGATACCGAAATCGTGCCGGGGGTACCGGCCTTCGCCGCGGCAGCGGCGGCCCTCGATACCGAACTCACCGTGCCCGGCGTCGGCCAGAGTCTTCTCATCACCCGCATGTCGACGCTGTCGACGGACATGCCGCCAGGTGAAGAACTCGCGCGCCTGGCGCAGTCGGGTGTCACCCTCGCGTTGCACCTCGCTGCGCACCGCGCGCCACAGATCGTCGAAGCACTCGCCGAACACTACGGGCCGCAATGCCCTACGGCTACAGTCGCCTTCGCGTCCCGCAGCGATCAGGTGGTGATCAGGTGCCCGCTGTCGGACCTGCCGCAGCAGCTCGACGACCACGGGATCCGACGCACCGCAGTCATCTTCGTGGGCAAGGTGCTCGACCCGGGAACCTCGACCCCCACAGACAGTTATCTCTACTCGCAGGCACGGATGACAAAACTTCGCAGCGGCGCCCACGACGACAATTCATCGACGACATGACCGATACACCGGTTGTGCTGGTGCTCGGGGGCACCGGCGAAGCTCGCGCGCTGGCCGCCGGACTCGTCGCCGAGAACATTCCCGTGATCAGTTCACTTGCCGGCCGGGTTGCCGAGCCGCGACTGCCCGTCGGCGCCGTACGCATCGGAGGTTTCGGGGGAGCGGCCGGTCTACGGACATGGCTGCGCGACAACGCCATTCGCGTCGTCGTGGATGCGACACACCCCTTCGCGAGTGGCATCAGTGCCAACGCCGCTGCGGCAACCCACGACCTCGCACTACCTCTCGTCCGGCTATGCCGCGCATCGTGGTCGCCGGGTGACGGAGATACCTGGGTTCGGGTTCCGGACATACACAGCGCCGCAAGGCATCTCGACGGTCGACAAGCCCGCGTATTCCTGACCACAGGAAGGCAGGACGTCGACGCCTTCGCCGAGAACACGTCAGCGTGGTTTCTCATCCGGGTCGTCGACCCACCGCAGACCGCTATGCCGATGCACCACACGGTGATCCGGTCGCGTGGCCCGTATCGTCTATCCGACGAAACGGCCCTGATGCGTGAGCACGGCATCGACGTGCTCGTCACGAAGAACAGTGGCGGCGACATGACTCGCGCAAAGCTCGACGCCGCAAGGACTCTCGGTATCGAGGTCGTGATGGTCGACCGTCCGAGCGAACCCGCGACGCGCGCCGTCGAGGACGCAGAAGTCGCCGTCGGACTCGTGTGTGATCTGCTCGCCGGTCAGCGCTGAGTCAATGAGGCGCTGAGATAGTCAGGCGCTGTGACAATCAGACGCTGAGACAATCAGACGCTGTGATGGCGCGGTGTGAAGACCAGACGACCGCCGCTGCGCTCGGCAATCGTCGTCGCCGACGATCCGATGATGAGCATCGTGCGCATGTCGACGATCGACGGATCGAACGCGCCGACAGTCGTCACCGACAGAGCCTCTTCCGGTCCGCCGACATCGCGCCCGACGATGAGCACACGGTCGTCGGGGACCATCTCGCGCAACAGATCATGCAGGCGCGGCACCTGCCACGTCCTGCTCTGTGAGCCGGGGTTGTAGACGGCGATCACCAGATCGGCCTGAACCGCATGCCGAATCCTCGCCTCGATCAGCTCCCACGGCTTGAGTCTGTCCGACAGTGAGATGACCGCGAAGTCGTGCCCCAGCGGGGCACCGGCAACCGCGGCGACCGCGGTTGCCGCCGTCACCCCCGGTACCACGCGGACGGGTACGTCCGCCCAGCGCGATTGCGCCGCGACCTCGGCGACGGCAGCCGCCATGGCGAACACACCCGGGTCACCGGAGGACACGACGGCCACGCGGGCACCCCGGGAGGCGAGGTCGAGCGCGAATTCTGCGCGCTCTGCCTCGACACGGTTGTCGCTGGCATGCACCCGCTGCCCTGGCCGAGGCGTGACGCGCGCGAGATAGGTTCGATAGCCGACAAGGTCAGTGGCAGAAGACAATTCGGCGCGCACCTGCGGCGTTGTCTGCGACGCGGCCCCCGGCCCGAGGCCGACCACCACGACTTCGCCGGTCCCGAGCTCCGTCGGATCGAAACGCGGATTGTTGCGTCGGCCCGGCACGACGACCATCGAGAAGTACGGGACGTCCGACGGATCGACCTCGCTGACGGGCAGGACACGTTGTGCCGGGGTTGACGCCCGTTCCACGTACCACGCCTCGTCGAGCCGTCCGACGCGTTCGAGGGCTGTGCGCACCGTCGAGAAGGTCCGACCCAGCTTGAGCACCGCGAAGGCGTCGGCGCCGGCGAACTCCGCGGTCAGCTCGTCGACCGGGAGTGTTCCCGGCACAACGGTCAGCGTCTCCTCACCTTCGACGAGCGGGATGCCCAGCGCGGCGGAGGCCCCGCTCACCGACGTCACCCCGGGCACGATCTCGGCGTCGAAGTCGTCGGCGAGGCGCTTGTGCATGTGCATGTACGAACTGAAGAAGAGCGGATCGCCCTCGGCCAGCAGACAGACATCCCGTCCTGCCCGCAGATGCGCCGCGAGAGTTTCGGCACTGTCGGTGTAGAAGTCATTCAAGGCGCCACGGTAGCCGCCCGGGTGATCGGTGGTCTCGACCGTGATCGGATACATCAGCCGCTCTTCGATCTGATCGCCACGCAGATACGGCTCGGCGACACCTCGGGCGATGCTGTTTCCGTGGCGCGCACTGTGATACGCGATGACATCGGCCGCAGCGATGACACGTGCGGCCTTGACCGTGACCAACTCGCTGTCACCGGGACCGAGTCCGACGCCCCAGAGTTTTCCGGTGCCCGCCTTGCGCGATGTGTTCCCCGCGTCGGGTGATGTGCTCATGACGTCATTCCTGTGCACTCGCCAGCGCGTTGATCGCCGCGGCGACGATCGCCGATCCACCCCGACGTCCGGTGACGGTGATGAACTCGAGATCGTCGCGGTTCGCCAGTGCCGCACAGGATTCCGCGGCCCCGATGAATCCCACGGGCGCACCGACTATCGCTGCCGGACGTGGTGCGCCGGCATCGATGATGTCGAGGAGCGCGAACAACGCGGTCGGTGCGTTGCCGATCGCGACGACCGCGCCGTCGAGTCGGTCACGCCAATACTCGACGGCCGCGGCGGTCCGTGTGGTCGACAACTGCTCGGCGAGCGCAGGCAAGCCGGGTTCCGCGAGGTAGCACAGCACCTCGTTGTCGGCGGGCAACCGCTTGCGCGTCACCCCGCTGGCGACCATCGTCGAGTCGCACAGGATCGGCGCACCTGCCTCGAGAGCCGACCGTGCCGCGGATACGACGCCGTCTGTCGCGACGACGTTCGTCGTCAGATCCGTTTCGCCGCACGCGTGGATCATGCGTACGACGACCCCGGAGACATCCGGGGCGAATCCGGACAGATCAGCTTCGGCTCGGATGGTGGCAAAAGACTGCCGGTAGATCTCGGCGGCGTCGCGTAGGTATTCGGGCATAGTTGTTCAACCCTATCGGGGTGGTCGAGAGGACCTGATCCTCACTCGTGTGTGCGTCGATATCCTGCGCTGGTTGCCTCGACCCGCAGGTGCGGTTCGCGCGGCGACCCACATCCACGGTCGCAGCCCACCCAGTGTTCACGCTCGGTGACGGGCGGCCCCGATTCGACTCGTTCACTCACGTCGGCGCGGACCTCGGCAAGCCCGCGCGAGCAGCCGGGTGCGCCGGCACAACTGCTGACCTGTGCCCACGGTGACGCGGCGTCGAAGATGAGTCCCATCGGAGCGAGGACGCGCACCACGGTCTCGGCAACACCCTCGCCGAGATCGCAGACGAGGATTTCGCGGTCTGGCGTGAACACCACCGGCGCTTCGACGGCTGCGATGAATTCGGCGAGACGCGCGGGCAGGCGCCCGAGTTCGACGACTGCGCCGAGCAGCACGCGGCCGTCATCCTGGTCGAACCACCCCACTCGCGGATCGCCGGCCGTCGGTGCGAGAGCTCCTGGCTCGAGCGGCGGGTCGAGTCGGTCCCGGGTCACCGCCATCAGGTCGCCACGCGCGGACTCGGGTAGATCCGCGATCCGCCACGCACTGCCCGCCACCTCGAGGAAATCGTGCGCAACACCCAGCAGCGCCTGTGTCACGGCAGAGTCGTCGGCGACCGAGCCTGCGATCTCGCCGTCGACGACGATGTCGAAACCGACCGATCCGTCGGTACGGCTGCGCGCGACGGCGCACACGTCGGTGCCGCCACCCGCGATGTCGGTGTGTCCGTCGTCGAGGCCGAAGAGGAACCGGCCGGATAGCGCCGCGAGGCTGTGATCGGAGCGGAGTGCGTCGTCGAGTTCGTGCGCCAGGGGACGTAGATCGGCAAGGCCGCCGACGCGCCCGGTGAAGGGACTGACCTCGATGTTGCGTACCTTCTCGTGCGTGGTGCTCGGCACCAGTCCGGCATCGACGAGCGCGTCGGCGACGGCGTCGACATCGGCGATGCCGCGTATCTGCACGTTGGCGCGCCCCGTCAGATCGACGAAACCGTCGCCGTACTGTGCGGCGACATGCGCGAGCACCGCGAGTTGCTCGGGCGTGATCGATCCACCGAGCAGACGAACACGCGCCAGTGCGCCGTCGGTGGACGGGTGCGGGGTGAAGACTCCGGGGCATCGGTCCGACGCTGTTCGCCCCGTCGACGACTCACCGGTGGGCTCACGGGACTGGCCGTGTGACGAAGGGGAGGCGGGGTCACGCACGGTATCCAGCGTAGGCGTCGGCGGACGGGTGCGAACCTGCGCGGGACGTGTCCGACCGTCACGGAACGCTCTCCACTAGGCTGAGCCGCACGAGGTGCGCGGAAGCCGGTGCGATTCCGGCGCGGTCGCGCCACTGTGACGCGAGAGCAGCGGGCTCCTGCGAAGCCAGACCTGCGACCTCGGACCTGTGTTCCACATGTCTCCGCGCGAGTCGGAGTCCGAGGAGTTGCGATGATCCTGCTGCTGTCCACATCGGACACCGATCTCATCACCGCTGACGCCAGCGACGCGGAGTATCGCGTCGCGAACCCGTCACGAATCCTGCTCGACGACGTTCCCGGCATGGTCGCCGACGCCGACCTCACGGTCGTTCGCATCCTCGGTGGCCGCCGCGCCTGGGAGGAGGGGCTCGACGCCGTCCTCGCCGTCGGGAAACCGGTAGTCGTCCTCTCCGGCGAGCAGCAACCCGATCCCGACCTGATGGCGCTGTCGACGGTGCCCGCCGGGGTGGCCGCAGACGCCCACAACTACCTCGCCTTCGGCGGGGTGCCCAACATCACCAACCTCCACAACTTCCTGTCCGACACGGTGTTGCTGTCCGGGTACGGGTTCGAACCTCCCGAACAGACTCCCGGCTGGGGAGTTCTCGAGCGGCAGCCGACCAGAGCTGTTCCCGACACCGCGCCGGTGATCGGTGTCCTCTATTACCGAGCACAGCACCTCGCAGGGAACACGCGGTACATCGAAGCACTATGCGCGGCGATCGAGGAGCGGGGCGCGCGGCCGATCCCGATCTTCTGCGCCTCGTTGCGTACCGCGCCCGACGACCTCATCGAGTTGCTGGCGACCGCGGATGCGCTGGTGGTCACCGTCCTCGCCGCCGGTGGCGCGACACCTGCCACAGCGTCGGCCGGAGGCGACGACGAGGCGTGGAACATCGAGCGCCTCGCCGCGCTCGACATCCCCATCCTGCAGGGACTGTGCCTCACCGGGCCACGAGCCGACTGGGAGGCCAACGACGACGGGCTCTCGCCGCTCGACGTCGCGACTCAGGTGGCTGTTCCGGAATTCGACGGCCGCATCATCACCGTGCCGTTCTCCTTCAAGGAGTTCGACGAGAACGGTCTGCCCTGGTACCAACCCGACACCGAGCGATGTGCCCGGGTTGCGGGAATCGCGGTGTCGCACGCCCGGTTACGGCATATCGCACCCGCGGATCGTCGTATTGCACTGATGTTGTCGGCGTATCCCACCAAGCACGCGCGCATCGGTAACGCTGTCGGCCTCGACACACCCCGCAGCCTCCTACGTCTGCTGGATGCGTTGCGCGCGGCAGGCTACGACATCGGCCCGGAATCGGGGCCGGACGCGATTCCCGGTCTGGCTGAGGATGATTCGGACGCACTGATCCACGCGGTCATCGACCGTGGCGGCCAGGACTCCGACTGGCTGACCGAGGAGGCCTTGGCTGCCAACCCGATTCGCGTCAGCGCCACCGACTACGAGAGGTGGTTCGCGACGCTGCCGGAGGAACTGCGGCACGGCGTCGAACAGCACTGGGGGCCTGCGCCGGGCGACCTCTTCGTCGACCGATCGCAGAGCTCCGACGGCGAGATCGTCGTCGCAGCACTGACATTCGGCAATGTGGCGATCATGGTGCAGCCGCCGCGCGGGTTCGGTGAGAATCCTGTCGCGATCTATCACGACCCCGACCTTCCGCCCTCGCATCACTACCTCGCCTCCTATCGCTGGCTCGCCGGTAGAGCCGGTGCTGCACAGGACATCCCGGGCTTCGGCGCCGACGCGATCGTGCACATCGGCAAACACGGCAACCTCGAGTGGCTGCCGGGCAAGACGCTGGGAATGTCGGCACAGTGCGGCACCGATGCCGCGCTCGGCGACGTCCCGCTGATCTATCCGTTCCTGGTCAACGACCCGGGCGAGGGCACCCAGGCCAAGCGTCGAGCGCACGCGGTGCTCGTCGACCACCTGATCCCGCCCATGGCGCGGGCCGAATCCTACGGCGACATCGCACGACTCGAACAACTCCTCGACGAGCACGCGAACATCTCGACTCTCGATCCCGCGAAACTCCCCGCGATTCGCCAGCAGATCTGGACGCTGCTCACCGCCGCGAAGATGGATCACGACCTCGGCCTCACCGAGCGGCCCGACGAAGAGGTCTTCGACGACATGCTGTTGCACGTCGACGGCTGGCTGTGCGAGATCAAGGATGTTCAGATCCGCGACGGACTGCATGTCCTCGGCGAACCCCCGGTCGACGACGCCGAGGTCGATCTCGTTCTCGCGATGCTGCGCGCACGCCAATTGTGGGGCGGCACAGAGGCTTTGCCCGGTTTGCGTGAAGCGCTCGGACTCGACGAGGGCGCAGACTCCGTACGTAACGACGTCGACACCGTCGAAGCCACCGCCCGCGACCTCGTGGCAGCGTGCGCGAAAGGGGAGTGGTCGACCTCGGCCGTCGAGGATGCGGCGGCAGGCCACCCCGCCGCTGTCGGCGACGTATTGCGTTTCGCGGCAACCGAAGTGGTTCCGCGGCTGCGGCAGACCGCAGGGGAGATTCCGCGCATTCTGCACGCACTCGACGGCGGCTTCATTCCCGCAGGCCCGAGCGGTTCGCCGCTGCGCGGACTGATCAACGTGTTACCGACGGGCCGCAACTTCTACTCCGTCGACCCCAAGGCTGTTCCTTCGCGTCTCGCATGGGAAACGGGCCGGGCGATGGCCGACAGCCTGCTGGAGCGGTACCTCACCGACCACGGTGAATACCCTGCCTCCGTGGGGCTTTCGGCGTGGGGCACCAGCGCGATGCGTACCTCGGGCGACGACGTCGCCGAGATCCTCGCACTGCTCGGCGTCATGCCGATCTGGGACGAGGCGTCGCGGCGGGTCCGCGATCTCGAACTGATCGAACTCGACGAGCTCGGTCGCCCGCGCATCGACGTCACCGTCAGGATCTCCGGATTCTTCCGTGACGCGTTCCCGCACGTCGTGACCATGCTCGACGACGCCGTCGCACTCGCGGCGTCGGCCGATGAACCGGATGACCAGAACTTCGTCGCGGCGCACGCCCGCGCGGCACTCGCCGAGCACGGCGATCAACGCCGCGCGACGACCAGGATCTTCGGCTCCAAACCCGGAACCTACGGGGCGGGGCTGTTGCAACTCATCGATTCTCGTGACTGGCGCAGCGACGAGGACCTCGCACGCGTCTACACCGAGTGGGGCGGCTACGCGTACGGCCGCGAACTCGACGGCGTCGCCGCAGTCGACGACATGCGTTCGGCCTATCGCAGGATCAAGGTAGCCGCGAAGAACACCGACACCCGTGAGCACGACATCGCCGACTCCGACGACTACTTCCAGTACCACGGCGGAATGGTGGCGACGGTCCGAGCACTGACCGGCACATCCCCGGAGGCATACATCGGCGACTCGACGCGACCCGACGCCGTCCGAACGCGCACGCTTTCGGAGGAGACCAGTCGGGTTTTCCGTGCACGGGTCGTCAATCCCCGGTGGATCTCCGCGATGCAGCGGCACGGATACAAGGGCGCCTTCGAGATGGCGGCCACCGTCGACTACCTGTTCGGGTACGACGCCACGACCGGCGTCGTCGCCGACTGGATGTACGAGAAGCTCACCGAGTCCTACGTGCTCGACGAGCGCAATCAGGAGTTCATGAATCAGTCGAATCCGTGGGCACTGCACGGTATCGCTGAACGCCTTCTCGAGGCGGTCGACCGCGATATGTGGGCGACGCCGCCGGCCGACATGCTCGACCAGTTGCGGGCCGTATACCTGCAGGCCGAGGGCGAGATCGAGGGCCGGTCGGAATAGCTGGTGGCCATAAGCGTGTGCTAGCGCTCGGATTCGTCGAGCGCCGCCACAAGCACGTCGCCGAAGATGCACGGGTGCATCGGCAGGCTGTGGTGCGTTGCATCGGCGACGATCTCGACCCGCGCACCGGACCACGTGGAGTGGACGTTTTCCGCGATACGAGCAACGTCGTGCACTCGGCTCTCCTTCGCGAGGATGACAGTGCGGTGCCTGACCTGCGGTCGCACGGACCGCAGGCGCCGAGGTATAACGAGTTTTGTCGTCGGCATTGTCGCGCCGAGTGCGGCGACATCTGTCCACTTCTCGTCGAGCGGTCTACACCCGGTTTCCCACTCGAGAAACCGCCGTTCGCGGGTCTCGTTGGGAGACAAGAGAATCGGCAATGCATGGACGAGGTACTCGGCGCGCATACCACCGAAGACCGAGTTGGGTTCGACCAGGATCAGCCCGTCGGTCGGAAATCCACCACCGGCGAAGGCGAGAGCGATCATCGCCCCGTACGAATGGCCGATGAACGTCGGTGTGTCGACACCGAGCGTCGACACCGTGACGGCAAGCCAGTCCAGGAGGTCGGGGACTGACGAGATAGGCGTGCTCGACGGTGTTGACGCACCGACCTGGCCCGGGATGTCGACCGCATAGACGCGGTGTCGGCGACTGAGTTGTTCGATCACCGAATGCCACTCCGTCAGCGTTGCCCCGGAACCCGAAAGCAGAACGAGTGGTCGACCTGAATCGGGACCCGAAGCGACGACGTGCGTGCTGCCGTAAGGCGACGCGAGATCGAACCGGCGGGTACCCGGTGGCCAACGATTGATGAGTGAGTCATATGCCTCGGAGAATCGTCTGCCTACGGGTGAGACCAGAAAGGGTGTCGTCTCGCGCATATTTACCTCGATAATCTAGTTACTTGTCGATCAAGCTATACCACCATGGCGCTAAGGTCGAGAACCGTGACGTCCCGTGAGCGCGCAGATGAGAGTGGACCGCGGTATCTGCTGATCCGTCAGTTGCGTGCGCTTATGACTGACTTGGACATTCGAGGAGCGCGGTTCGCAAGAACAGTGGACCTTCATCCAACCGATCTACGCGCACTGATTGCACTGCTCGACGCCGAACGCGACGCAGAGCCTGCGACCCCGGCCTGGCTGGGAAGAAAACTTGGGGGAGTGAACTCGGCGACCATTACGTCTGTGCTCGACCGACTCGAACGGGCCGGCCTCATTGAGCGCACCAGCGACCCCGGGGATCGACGCAAGGTTCTGCTCACCGTCACCGAGCGCGCACGTGGCACTGGTCGGGAGTTTTTCGGGACACTCGTGGACGACGCGCTGACAGCACTTGACGAGTTCAGCAGCGATGAACTCGGTGTCATCGGACGGTTTCTCGAAGCAATGCGCGAGGCATCCGACCGGAGCGCAGACGACCAGAACCCTACGTAGCCGACCGGCAAGGCCATCTCGAACAGGAGAGTGTCAACCAGGCAGCGACACGGGAGCAAAATCGGGTGCTCGTTCGTTGCACTGGGTGAATGCACATCTCCGATGCGGCGTCGGGTGTCGAAGCTCACCTGTATCGGACCAGAAAGGCACACCCATGCGCTTCCCGTACTTCCTCGTCTACCTGGTGATCGAGATCGCCGTGTTCGTGGCCATGGTCATGACGCTCGGCTTCGCCTGGGCGGTGTTGATCACCATCCTGGCCTCCTTCGTCGGCTTCCTCATCCTTCGCTGGCAGGGCCGCAAGGTGTTCGGTGAACTCCGTCGCGCCTCGCGCAATGAAGTCGACGCTCGAGCCCCGCTCGCCGACACCGCCGTGGTCGGCGCCTCGTCGATCCTGCTGATCGTGCCCGGCCTGGTGTCCACTGTTGTCGGAACCATCGCGCTCCTTCCGCCGACGCGACGCGTCCTGCGTCCGGTGCTGGCCGCAGTCGGCACACGCACGATGATGTCTGCGATGACCCGCGCGGGTGCCTACGGACCGGCAGGGGTCAAGCGGGGCACCGTCATCGACGGCACCGTCGTCGACGATCCCGCCTACTCCACACCGAACTCGTCAACCGGCTGGTCGGCCGACCAGCCGCAGCTCCCGCGGGGCCACTGATACACCGGCCTCCCCACAGGGAGCACACTGAACAACCGTGGCAACCGAACTGCTCCTTGGTGGGACCGTCTATTCCTCTGCAACCCCGGACGCGACTGCCCTTGCCGTCACCGACGGCGTCGTGACCTGGGTGGGCGCGGACGACGTCGGGAGGGCACTCCATCCCGATGCGGCTGTGACCGATTTGGAAGGGCATTTCGTCGCACCCGCATTCGTCGACGCACATGTGCATCTGACGTCGACGGGACTCGCGCTCACGGGACTGACCCTCAACGACGCCGTCTCGCGCACCGACTGCCTCCGGATGCTCGCCGACGCCGTGTCGACCGTCGACGAAGGCGACCTCATCTGGGGCCGCGGTTGGGACAGTTCGACATGGTCGGGTGCTGAGATCTCCGACGGCCGGTTCCCGTCAACCGCCGACATCGACGCGGTCGTCGGCAATCGCCCGGTCTACCTGGCCCGAGTCGACGAACATTCCGCCGTCGCGTCGACGGCGCTGCGACGCCTGGTCATCGGCTTGGAGGACGCACAGGGCTACCACCCGGAGGAGCCGCTGATCGCCGAGGCACATCACCTCGTGCGCGGTGCCGCACGATCGTTGGTGAGTCCCGCGTCGCGGACCCGCGCACAACTGCGCGCACTCGACGCTGCCGCGGCAATGGGAATCGTCGCGATCCACGAGAACGGCGGACCCGACATCAGTGGTCTCGACGACTTTCTCGCCATCGGCGAACTCGACCATGCCGTCGAGGTCCGACGCTATTGGGGGCAGGCAGCACAGAACACCGATCACGCTCGCGAACTCGTCGCGATCACCGGCGCCGACGCTCTCGGTGGCGATCTCTTCATCGACGGAGCGGTCGGCTCGCGGACGGCGTGGCTCCTCGAGCCCTACCACGATGCACCCGACGTCACCGGTATCGATTACCTCTCGCCGGAGACCGTTCTCGACCACCTTCGCGCATGCACCGAAGCAGGGCTGCAAGCCGGCTTTCACGTGATCGGCGATGCGGCAACGGCGACCGTGGTGAGTGCACTTGACACGCTCGCGGCCGAGTTCGGTACGCCCGCGCTCGCGTCGCGCGCTCACCGCGTCGAACATGCGGAGATGGTCGACGCATCCCAGGCTCAGACGCTGGCCGCGTGTGGTGTCGTCGCGAGCATGCAACCGCAGTTCGATGCGCAGTGGGGCGCACCGGGAAACCTCTACGCTCAGCGTCTCGGCGACGAACGTGCCGCTCGGATGAACGATTTCGCCGCACTCGCCAAAGCTGGCGTGGCCCTTGCCTTCTCGTCGGATTCACCGGTCACCGCGATGGATCCATGGGTGACCATACGTGCGGCCGTCCATCATCATCAGCCCCGAAATGCCATCTCGGCACGTGGTGCGTTCGCGGCCTCGACACGAGGCGGCTGGCGCGCGGGAGGAATCAATGACGGACTCACCGGCACACTGGCGGTCGGCGCACCCGCGAGTTACGCGGTCTGGGAAGTCGATGAACTCGTCGTTGCCGGATCGCACGAGAGCGTTCAGCGCTGGTCGCTGGACCCGCGATCCCGCGTGCCCGCACTTCCCGACGTCTCGCCCGGCTGCGCGCTGCCACGATGCGTCCGGACTGTGCACCGTGGTCGCGACATCTACCGCGCCGAGGGTCACTGACCGGTGAGCGACTCGGTAGACAACGACGCCGTACACAGGAACGCCGTACACAAGAACGCCGTAGACAACAACGCGGTAGATGACAGTTCACTACACGACAAGACGCCAGGCCTAGACGACTCGGTGACCCCAACGGAGTCATCCGCCACCCGGACCGCCACCCCCGAGCGCACCGATCGACGGTGGTCGAGGCTGGCTGGTGCCCGCTGGACCCCACTTCTCGTGCGTGCGGCTCTGGCCGTCGTGGCGGGACTGGCGATGTGGTCGGCGTTCCCACCGCGCAACTGGTGGTTCATGGCCGTCATCTCGATGGGCCTGCTCTTCGTGGCGCTCTCCGGGCCGATCCGCGCCCGCCTCGGCGCTGTCGTCGGATTCATCTACGGACTGGCGTTCTATATCCCGCTGCTGCCGTGGATCGGCGTGTACGTGGGGCCGCTTCCGTGGATCGCCTTGTCCGTCGTGCTCGCGGTGTTCTCGGCACTCTTCGGTGTGTGCGCTGTGTTGACCATGCGACTCCCGTGCCCACCGCTGTGGTTTGCACTGTCGTGGGTCACTATCGAGGCTCTTCGGTCGTCTGTTCCGTTCGGCGGATTCCCTTGGGGGAGAGCAGCATTCAGCCAGGTCGACGGACCGCTCTTACCCCTCGCATCCATCCTGGGTGCGCCGGGCGTCTCAGGCGCCGTCGCATTGCTCGGCGCGGCGGTGGCCTGGCTCATCATCGTCCTCGTCACCCGAGTCGTGACCGGCAGCGGATCCGTGGCACGCGCCGCGGCTTTGGCGGTCGTGTTGGCCCTTGTGGGGCCTATCGCAGCGATCGCCCTGACCCCCGACACACTCGACCGCAACGTCGCGTCGTCGTCGGTTCAGGTGGCTGCGGTCCAGGGGAATGTGCCAAGGCTCGGCCTCGACTTTAACGCTCAGCGCAGGGCTGTCCTCGACAACCACGTTCGGGAGACCATGCGTCTTGCCGACGCCGTGCGTGCGGGAACCGCCGAACAGCCCGATTTCGTGGCGTGGCCAGAGAACGCCTCTGACATCTCGCCGCTCACCAACGCCGACGCCGCGCAAGAGATCACCGACGCATCGATCTCCGTTGGTGCGCCGATCCTCGTCGGGACGCTCGTGATGAACTCCGACGGTCGGCCGACGAACTCCGTCCTGGTGTGGGACGGCGCGAACGGACCCGTCGCCCGCTACGACAAGCACATTGTTCAGCCGTTCGGTGAGTACCTGCCCTGGCGTCCGTTTTTCAGCATGTTTTCGTCGTACGCGTCGATGGCCGGCAACTTCCGTCCCGGAACCGGTCCGTCGGCGATCACCGTCCCCGGACGCTCCGGCAACATCACCGTCGGTGTCTCCACGTGCTGGGAAATCGCTTTCGACAGGTCGGCTCGAGCCGCAGTCGACGACGGCGCCCGCATCCTCTACGTCCCGACGAACAACGCCACCTTCGGCAAAACGGAAATGACCTATCAGCAGCTCGCGATGTCGCAGTTCCGGGCCGTCGAACACGGCCGGGCAGTCGTCGTCGCAGCGACCAGCGGAGTGAGCGCGATCATCGAGCCCGACGGATCCATCTCACGTGAGTCGGGCGTGTTCACCCCGGCGGTACTCGCCGATCGCTTACCGTTGCACTCGGCCAAGACCGTCGCGACCGTCCTCGGGGCATGGCCACAGTGGATCATCGTCGTGGTGACGGTGGGTGGGCTTTTGGTCGTCCTGACGCGTCGTTATAGGTTCACTCTCGGGCCTTTTGGGGTCCGCGCCGGTGGCACACCGGTCGCACAGGGTGATGCAAGGGAGTCGGAGGAGCGTGGTGACAACGGGTAGCGGAGATGCGACCAGCCAAGACGAGGGCGGGATTGTCGCATCCGACGGCGCGCGCGCACTGGTCGTCATCCCCACGTACAACGAGCGCGAGAACCTTCCCCGAATTGTGTCGAGGGTGCAGACAGCCATGCCGGGCGTCCACGTGCTGATCGTCGATGATTCCAGTCCCGACGGCACCGGCGACGTAGCCGACGAACTCGCCGAGGGCGACGACGAGGGTCGTATCCATGTGATGCACCGCGTCGAGAAGGACGGCCTCGGCAAGGCCTACCTCGCCGGCTTCGAATGGGGCCTGCACCGCGATTACGCGGTCATCGTCGAGATGGACGCCGACGGCAGCCACGCACCCGAGCAGTTGTACCGCCTGTTCGACGCGGTGAACGACGGAGCCGACCTCGCGATCGGGTCGCGCTATGTTCCCGGCGGCAAGCTCGTGAACTGGCCCAGGTACCGCGAGGTTCTCTCGCGAGGTGCCAACACCTACGCACGTGTGGCACTCGGCACCAACGTGCACGACATCACCGCTGGTTACCGCGCATATCGGCGCAAGGTACTCGAGACCATCGACCTCGATACGGTCGAGTCGGCGGGCTACTGTTTCCAGATCGACCTGGCGTGGCGCACGATCCAGGCCGGCTACGACGTTCGCGAGGTTCCGATCACCTTCACCGAGCGCGAGGTCGGCTCGTCGAAGATGAGCGGTGGCGTGATGGCAGAGGCATTCACCAGCGTCGCACGCTGGGGTATCGAGAACCGCTTGCACAAGATGGGGCTGCACAAGCGGGGATAACCGTGAGACGGTCGGACCTTGAAGTTGACGGGTCCGAAGCCGATCGGCGGCCCGAGACGGGCACAGAGTCACCCCGAGACGGGCACAGGGTCACACTGAACCACCGATACGCAGCAGCCGGGTGGGGGGGTATTTCGACCCCCCGCGGGGGGAGGGAGAAAAAACCGGGCAGGCGGTGGTTGGACCCCCCCCCCCCGGGGTGGCGTCGGGGGCGCCCTGCCT